>DATHIG010000826.1:0-2542 GCA_035490035.1 Actinomycetes bacterium | reverse complement strand
CACCGCCCCGGTCAGGATGAACAGGAACGGGGTCGGCTCCACCCGCCCGAACGGGCCGAGGTTGAGGTTGTGGGCCACGTTGGCGACGCTCGGCAGCAGCACGGCCACGATCAGCAGCAGGCTCTGACGCCAGTACCGCCGTGACAGGCGCGTCAGCGTCCACACGAACAGCGCCGTGCAGCCCCAGATGACCAGGTTGGCGTAGACGAGGAACGGCCAGAACCACGGGCCGACCTGGGCGATGGCGTTGGCCGGGTCGGCCACCGCCGCCCGGGGGTAGTAGCGCACCAGGTCGTGGGTGCCCCGGTTGGCCAGCAGCACGATCACCGCCAGCGGGGGGACCGCAAGGGCGGTCATCGTGTACCGGTTCAGCCACCGGTCGCGGCCGGTGTACTGCATGATGAAGGCGTAGAAGGCGGGCGGGAGCAGCGCGATGCCGAGCCATTTGGCGTCGCCCCAGAACAGCCTGGCCGGCAGCCGGGTCGCCCCCAGCTCGATGGCGTAGGCGAGCCCCCACCAGCCGGCCGCGGCCAGCATCACGGCCAGGCTCGCCCCGGCCGAGGCGCGCCGGCGCCGCCAGACGTAGGATGCGTAGCCGGCCAAGCAGACGCCGCCTGCCAGCGCGAGTGCGCTGAACCACCAGTGCCAGCCCACGACGGCATCCTTTCGAGCCGGATAGCCCGTTCGGACTAAGCAATGAATCCTATGCCATTCGCGCCGCTCGGGGCTAACTGGCGAACTGGCGGGTGCGGCTGGGGCGGACGAAGACGATCTGGCCCTGGTGCAGCTCCAGCGCCTCGGCTTCCTCGCGGGAGAGCTGGGCCTGGAGACGCTGCCCGTCGTGCAGGACCAGGTCGGCTCGGACCTCGAAGCCGAGGTGAACCAGCCGCTCGACCATCGCCTCCGAGGTGGTGCCGTTGGGCTCCAGCCGCAGCTCGACGTCGTGGGGGCGGATGAAGAGCTCGCCGAGCCGGGTGACCGGGCCGACGAAGCCCATCACGAAGGCATTCTCCGGGTGCTCGTACAGATCGCGGGGCCCGCCGACCTGCTCGACCTGGCCATGGTTCATGACCACGATCCGGTCGGCCACCTCCATGGCCTCCTCCTGGTCGTGGGTCACGAACACGGTGGTCACGTGGACCTCGTCGTGGAGGTGGCGCAGCCAGGCCCGCAGCTCCTTGCGGACGCGGGCGTCAAGGGCGCCGAACGGCTCGTCCAGCAGCAGCACGCTGGGCTGGACGGCCAGGGAACGGGCAAGGGCCATGCGCTGGCGCTGCCCTCCCGAAAGCTGGGAGGGATAGCGTTCGGCCAGGCCGGGGAGCTGGACCAGCTCCAGCAGCTCCTCGACCCGGGCCCGGATCTCCGCCTTGGGCCGGCGGGCGACCTTCAGCCCGAAGGCGACGTTCTCGCGCACTGTCATGTGCTTGAAGGCCGCGTAGTGCTGGAAGACGAAGCCGACCCCGCGCCGCTGCGGCGGGAGCCCGGTGGCGTCCCGCCCGTCGATCTCGACGGTGCCGGCATCGGGCCGCTCCAGCCCGGCGATCACCCGCAGCAGCGTCGACTTGCCGCTGCCGCTCGGCCCGAGCAGGGCCGTCAGGGAGCCGCTGGGGATCTCCACCGACACATCGTCGAGGGCGGTGAAGTTCCCGAAGCGACGGGTCGCGTGCCGCACCAGTATGGACATCAGTGGCCTTCCTTACGTTGGAGCCTTGTCATGGCCAGCAGGACGAGCAGGGCGAGCACGGCGAGGGTGAGCGAGGCGGCGTAGGCGCCGGTGAGGTCGAAGGCCTCGAAGCGGTTCTCGACGTAGAGGGTGAGGGTCTCGGTCTGGCCGGCCAGCCGGCCGGACACGATCGTGACCGCACCGAACTCGCCGAGCGCCCGCGCGGTGGTCAGGACCACCCCGTAGGCAACCCCCCAGCGGATCGCGGGCAGGGTGACCTGCAGGAACGACCGCAGCGGGGAGGCCCCCAGCGTCCAGGCGGCCTCCTCCTGCTCGGTGCCGACCTCGCGCAGCACCGGCACCACCTCGCGGACAACGTAGGGCAGGGACACGAACACGGTGGCCATCACCATGCCGGGCAGCGAGAAGATCACCTGGATGCCGCGCTCGGCCAGCCAGCCGCCCATCCAGCCGGCCTGGCCGTAGACCAGGATCAGGGCGAGCCCGATCACCACCGGGGAGATGGCGAACGGCAGGTCGATGACCGCGTCCAGCAGCCGCCGGCCGGGGAAGCGGTGGCGGACCAGCACCACCGCGCAGGCCACCCCGAACAGGGTGTTGAGCGGCACCGCGATGGCCGCGATCAGCAGCGACAGCCAGAAGGCGTGCAGCGCGTCCGGGGTGGTGACGGCCTGCCACACCGGGGCGACGCCGTCCCCGAAGGCCCGCCAGATGACCGCGCCGACCGGCACCAGCAGCACCGCGCCCAGGTAGCCGAGGGCCAGCACCCGCAGCGGGTAGCGACCCGCCCTACTCTGCATGGCGCGTCCTCCTCCGCTGGATCAGGTTGAGGCCGGCCAGCACCAGCACCGAGGCGGC
>DATHIG010000825.1:0-2873 GCA_035490035.1 Actinomycetes bacterium | reverse complement strand
CCCGCCGATGGATCGAGCTGGGCTGGGGGGGTCCGGGGTGGCGCTGTCCGCCCCGCCGATGGATCGAGCTGGGCTGGGGGGGTTCGGGGTGGCGCTGTCCGCCCTCCCGATGCATCGAGCCGGGCCAGGAACTCGTCGACGTAGGTTCGGATCTCGCCGTCGGCCAGGAAGGTCACCTCCAGCAAGCGGTCGCCGGCCAGCTCGGCCGCCGTCGCGGCCAGCAGCGGGGCCGGTCGCCGGCCGGTGACCAGCATCGCCCCCAGGCTGGCCCTGGCGACGACCGGGGCCAGCGCGGCCAGGCTCGTCCAGGAGTCCACCGAAGGTGGTGGCGGCCCTGGCGGGACGCTATCGTCCACCCAGATCGCGCCGATCCCGGCGCGATCGCACATCCGGGCGACCACGGCCCGCTGCTCGGCCGGGCTCCTGGCGTCGAGCACGACGCCGAGGCGGACCAGGCGGCCGGGTGGGGCGAGCGTCGGCTGGAAGGCAGCCATGGGAGAGATTGTAGGCACCGGGGAGTGGGGACCGCCCCGCTCGCTGGAGACTTCCCTGCTCGAGTTCTTCCACCGGCTGCGCGAGGCCAGGGTGCCGGTGTCCATGGTCGAGGTGCTGGACGCGATCGCCTGCCTTGGCCACATCGACCTGGCCGACCGGGCCCAGTTCCGGGCCGCCCTGTTCGCCACCCTGGTCAAGCGGCCAGAGGACCAGCAGGCGTTCCACGTCCTGTTCGACGTCTGCTTCCCGCTCACCGCCGGGCCGCCGGGTCCGGCCGGCCGCGCCGACGACCGGCCGGAGGGGGAGCGGGGGCACGCCCCCGGGGGCGACGGCGATGCCGGGGCGGCGCCCGATGGGCCGCCCTCCGACGAGCTGCTGCGGGCCCTGCTGGACGCCCTGCGCCACGACGACGAGGCGGCCATGCGCACCCTGGCCGGTCTGGCGGTCGACCGCTTCGGCGGCATCGAGGCCCAGCCGGAGGCGTCCGAGCGCTACTACATGTACCGGATCCTGCGCCAGGTCGAGCTGTACCGGCTGCTGGCCATGGCCCTCGGCGACAGCGACGACCCCGACGGCGCGGCCAGGCACGGCCGCGAGGAGCTGGCCAGGCGCATCGAGGACTTCCGGCGCCTGCTGGGCGAGCAGCTCCGCCACCGGATGTCGGCCAGCGCCGGCGCCGGCCAGGTCGCCGAGCTGTACCGCGAGCGCCAGCTGGAGGACGTCGACTTCCTCGGGGCCAACGCCAGCCAGCTGCGCGAGCTGCGTCAGGCCGTCCGGCCGCTGGCCCGCAAGCTGGCTGCACGGGCGGCCCAGCGGCGCCGGCTGCGGCGCCGCGGCCGCCTCGACGTCCGCCGCACCGTCCGCCGGTCCCTTTCGTCGGGCGGGGTCCCGGTCGACCCGGCGTTCCGGGCCGTCCGCGCCTCCAAGCCCGACCTGTACGTGCTCGCCGACGTCTCCGGCTCGGTGATCGAGTTCGCCAAGTTCACCCTTTCGCTGCTGCAGGCCATGAACCAGGAGTTCGCCAAGCTGCGCAGCTTCGCCTTTGTCGACGGGGTGGACGAGGTGACCGGCATCCTCGACGACGGCGGCCACCGCATGGACCTGCGCGGCGCCTTCGCCCGGTCCAGGGTGGTCGCCGACGACGGCCACTCCGACTACGGCAACGTGTTCCGCGGCTTCGCCGACCGCTACGGCGCCGACGTGGACGCCCGCAGCACCCTGATCGTGATGGGCGACGCCCGCAACAACTACCGCGAGCCGGGGCTCGAGGCGTTCACCGACCTGGCCGGGCGGTCCCGCCGCGTCTACTGGCTCAACCCGGAGCCCCGGCCCGACTGGGACACCACCGACTCGGTCATGTCGGCCTATGCTCCGGCATGCGACCGGGTCTTCGAGGTCCGGACGCTGCGCCAGCTGGCGGCGTGCGTGGACGAGATCACCTGACACCGACGATGGCGGGAGGGCCGGATGCATGTGGTGATCGTGTCGGCCAACGTGAAGCCGGAGCAGCGCGGCCGGTTCCTGGAGGCGATCGAGGACAACGCCGTCAGCGCGGTCCGCGACGAGCCGGGCTGCCTGCGCTTCGACGTGGTCCGCGACCAGGAGGACCCCGACCACTACCTGTTCTACGAGATCTACCGGGACGAGCCGGCCTTCCAGGCCCACCGCGACACCCCGCATTTCGCCCGCTGGCGCGAGGCCGCCGAGGTCTGCCTCTCCCAGCCGCTGGAGGCCACCCACGCCGCCATGGTGGTCACCCGCCAGGACCGGTAGGGCCGCCTCAGCGCGTCGTGGATGGCTGGGCGGTTGAGCCGCGCACGATCAGCCGGGTCGGCAGCTCGATCTGGCTGGTGGGGGTGGCGGCGCCGTCCAGCGCTCGGAGCAGCAGGCGGGCGGCGATCCGGCCCTTGTCGGCCAGCGGCTGGTGCACCGTGGTCAGGTCGGTGCTGGCGGCGTCGGGCAGGTCGTCGAAGCCGACGACCGACAGCGCCCCAGGGACGGGCAGGTCGCGCTCGTGCGCCGCTTGGATGGCGCCCTGGGCGAGCAGGTCGGTGGTGGCCAGGAGTGCGGTGAGCTTGGGCGCCCGGTCGAGCAGGGCCGCCGCCCCCGCGTGGCCGCTGGCCCGGTTGGGGACACCGCACTCCTGGACCGGGATCGACGTCCACGTGAGGCCGGCGGCCTGCAGGGCGTCGGCATAGCCGGCCAGCCGGAGATGAGCGGCCCGGAACCCGGACGCGCTGCGCCGCTGGTCATCGACCGGGCCGCGGTAGGCGTCGGCGGCGATCCGGTCGACCAGCACACCGATGCGGCGGTGGCCGAGGGCGAGCAGGTGCTCGGCCGCCTGGCGCGCGCCACCCCGGTCGTCGACGCCGACCAGG
>DATHIG010000824.1:0-2289 GCA_035490035.1 Actinomycetes bacterium | reverse complement strand
AGCTTCTTCGACCAGAGGTAGCCGCCGAGGGTGATGACGACACACCAGCCGATGGCGATGACGGCGCTGTTCCCGATCGGAGTGCCCATCAGGAGACCGCGGATGGTTTCGATGAGCGGGGTGAACGGCTGGTACTCGGCGAACCAGCGCAGCCCGGTCGGCATCGACTCGGTGGGGACGAACCCGCTGCCCAGGAACGGCAGGAACACCAGGGGCGTGGGCAGGTTGCTGGCCGCCTCGACGGTCTTGGTGACCAACCCGAACGCGACACACAGCCAGGTGACCGCCAGGGTGATCATGGCCAGGACCCCGACGGTCGCGACCCACTCGACCGGACCGGCCTTGGGCCGGAACCCGATCAGCAGCGCGACGCCGGTGACGACAGCCAGGCTGAGCATCGTCTGGATCACGCTGCCGAGGACGTGCCCGGTCAGCACCGAGGGACGGAAGATGGCCATGGTCCGGAAGCGGGCGACGATGCCCTCGGTCATGTCCATGGCCACCGAGATCGCCGTCCCGGTCCCGCCGGCGGCCACCGCCATCAGCAGGATCCCCGGGGTGACGTACTCCAGGTACTGGGCGCGGCCGCCTGCCGGGCCGCCGAGCCCGGCGCCCAGGGTGCCGCCGAAGACGTAGACGAACAGCAGCAGGAACACGATCGGCATGCCGATCAGGAAGACCGTCACGGACGCGTAGCGCAGCATGTGCCGGAGTTGGCGGCGCAGCATCGTGGCCGAGTCGGCCACGGCATAGGTGAGGGTGCTCATCGTGCGGACTCCTTCTCCTTGTCGGGTTGGCCGGTGAGGGCGAGGAAGACGTCATCGAGGTCGGGGGTGTGGACCGACAACTCGCTGACTTCGATCGATGCGGCGTCGAGCCGGTCGAGCAGGGCCCGGAGCGACTTGACGCTGCCGTCGCTGTTGACGTCGAGCGTGAGCGCCTCGTCGTCGCGCACCACCTCCCCGAGGGTGCGGGCGGCCGCCTCGAGCCCGTCTGGGTCGGGGAACTGCAGGCGGATGTGGCCACCGGGGATACGGCGCTTGAGCTGGTCGGGGGTGCCCTCGGCGACCAGCCGGCCGTGGTCCAGCAGCGCGATCCGGTCGGCGAGCTCGTCCGCCTCCTCCAGATACTGGGTGGTGAGGAAGACGGTGACCCCGCCGGACACCAGGTCGCGGATGATTTGCCACATGGTGCGGCGGCTGCGTGGGTCAAGGCCGGCCGTCGGCTCGTCCAGGAAGATGATGCGCGGGTCGCCGACCAGGCCCATGGCCAGGTCGAGCCGCCGCCGCATGCCACCGGAATAGGTCCCGGCCGGCTTGCTGGCCGCTGCGGCCAGGTCGAACACCTCGAGCAGCTCGGCGGCGCGCCGTCGGCCTTCGGTCCGGCCCAGGTGGCGCAGGTCGGCCATCAGGAGCAGGTTCTCCTCGCCGGTGAGCAGGTTGTCCACTGCGGTGAGCTGGCCGGTGACGCCGATGACCTCGCGCACCGGGTCCGGGTCCCGGGCCACGTCATGGCCCGCGACCTGCACCTGGCCGCCGTCAGCCCCGATGAGGGTGGACAGGATCTGCACGGTGGTGGTCTTGCCGGCGCCGTTGGGGCCGAGCAGCGCGAAGACGGTTCCCTCGGGAACGTCCAGGTCGATGCCGTCCAGCACGACCTGGTCGCCAAATGACTTGCGCAGTCCGGTGGCCTTCAGCGCCGACCGGGTGGTGGTTGTCATGCCTCGTCCTTCCTGGTGTCGTTCGCGAACGAGCGGTGGATGGTGATGTCCCCGTAGGAGGTGCGGGCGCGTACTTCAACCGCGTCATCGCCCGGTTCAGGACGCTCGGCAGCATCCAGGTCGTTGTGCACGTTGCCGAACCGCGTGCTGAGGTCCAGCCAGGCGGCGACACCGTCGAGGATCCCGATATCGACCTTGCCGAAGCCGGTCTGGGCGAGGGCGACACCATGCGCAACCTCGCCGAGGCGGAGGTCGCCGTTGGCGGACTTCGCGGCAACCGTTGCGTGCGCCCGATCGACCGAGACCTTGCCGTTGGCCGCATTCACCCGCAGATCTCCGGTGACCTCGCCAATCCACGTGTCGCCGTTGGAGTTCTTGACCACCGCCGCGCCGTCGATGTGGTCGATCCGCACAGCGCCGGAACCCGTGGTCAGCTCGGCATCGCCGACGGCCTGGTCCACGGTGATGTCACCGCCACCGGTCTTGAGCTGCACCGAGCCCGCTCGGTCGAGCTGGATATCGCCGATGCCGGTCTTATAGCGGCATTCGCCGAGGCGACCCCGGCAGCG
>DATHIG010000823.1:0-14565 GCA_035490035.1 Actinomycetes bacterium | reverse complement strand
TGGCCACCCGCCCGGGCGGCCAGGCCGAGGCGCTGCAGCGCCTGGGCCGGGCCGAAGACGACGCCGGCCGCCTCCTGAGGAAGGCGGCGAACGCCGGGGGCTCAAGGAGCGAAGGGGCAGCCCCCGGCGTCGTGGTCCTCGCCGGCTGGCGGGGGGCGGCAACCGGCGGGCTGGTCGCGGCGGCCAGGCTGGCCTCGTCGCTGGGAGCCCGGTTCGCCTGGGTGCCGCGGCGAGCCGGTGACCGGGGGGCGCTGGACGCCGGCGCCCGGCCCGACCTGCTCCCCGGCGGCCGGCCGGTCGGCGACGCCGCCGCCCGGGGCGAGCTGGCCGAGGCCTGGGGGGCGGAGCCGCCCGAGGCACCCGGCCTGGACGGCCCGGCCATGGTCAGGGCGGCCGCCGCCGGTGAGCTGGGCGTGCTGGTGCTGGCCGGGGTCGACCTGGTCCGCGACCACGGCCCGCGCGAGCTGGCCGAGCAGGCCCTGGAGCGGGCCTTCGTGCTCGCCGTCGACCACGAGGTCAACGACACCACCAGCCGGGCCGACGTGCTGCTGCCCGGAGTGGTCTACGCCGAGACCGAGGGCACCTTCACCGACTGGGAGGGGCGGGTCCAGGCCAGCCACCCGGCCGTGCCGGTCGGCGGGGCCGCCCAGGCCGTGTGGGAGCTGGCCGACCAGCTCGCGGCCAGGCTCGGGGTCGACCTCGGGATCCCCACCCTCGGCCAGGTCGTGGCCGAGACCAAGCGGTTCCGCAGGCGCCCGGAGCCGGGGCCCGGGGTGGCGCTTCCCGCCCCCCCGGCGCCTGCGACCCGCCCCGAGCCGGAACCGGCGGCGGCGCAGGACCAGGAGGGCGACAGCGGCCTCGCCCTGATCACCTACCCGCTGCTCCTGGACGGGGCGTCGATGCTGGCCAGGGCGGCCGACCTCAACCGGGAGACCCCCGGCGCCTTCGTGGAGCTGCACCCCGAGGACGCCGGCCGGCTGGGGCTTCACGACGGGGCCACCGCCGAGGTCGACTTCGGCGAGGACCGCACGGTCCGGCTCCCGGTCAGGGTGGCAACGACGGTCGCCCCCGGCTGTGCCTTCGTCCCGGCCAACCAGCCCGACCTGGCCCTCGGGGCGCTGCTGGGTCCCGCCCCGGCCCTGCGGGTCACGGTCACCGAGGTGGAGGAGGCGGCCGCGTGACGGGGACGCTGTGGGACCTGTTCATCCTGGTCGTCAAGGTGGTCGGCGTCTTCGCCGCCCTCATGGTCACCGTCCTGGTGACCATCTGGCTGGAGCGCCGCATCGTCGCCTTCATGCAGACCCGGGTCGGGCCCAACCGTGTCGGCCCGTTCGGCCTGCTCCAGAGTCTGGCCGACGGCATCAAGCTGTTCTTCAAGGAGGACGTGCGGCCCAGCAACGCCGACCGCGTCCTGTATGCGATCGCCCCGGTCATCATGATGATCCCGGCCTTCCTGGCCTTCTCGGTGGTGCCCTTCGGGCTCACCTTCGGCAGCCAGCGGGCCCAGCTGACCGACCTCAACGTCGGGCTGCTCTGGGTCCTGGCCATGGGCAGCCTCCAGGTGTACGGGATCGTGCTCGCGGGGTGGGCGTCGGGGTCGAACTACCCGCTGCTCGGCGCCGTGCGCTCCTCGGCCCAGATGATCAGCTACGAGATCGCCCAGGGGCTGTCGCTGGTCGGGGTGTTCATGACCGCCGGCACCCTGTCGGCCGCCGGCATCGTCGCCGCCCAGCAGGGCGACCCGCTGCTCGGCTTCATCCCCCGCTGGTACGTCATCTTCCAGTTCCCGCTGTTCCTGGTGTTCCTGCTGTCGGGCATCGCCGAGACCAACCGGGCTCCCTTCGACCTCCCCGAGGCCGAGTCGGAGCTGGTCGGCGGCTACCACACCGAATACTCCGGGGTGAAGTTCGCCCTGTTCTTCCTGGCCGAGTACCTGAACGTCATCACCGTGTCGGCCGTCGCCGCGACCGCGTTCCTTGGCGGGCCGGACGGCCCGGCGTTCGACTTCCTGCCCTGGCTCTGGCCGATCCTGTGGTTCGTGGCCAAGGTCTTCTTCTTCATCTTCATCTTCATCTGGCTGCGGGCGACCCTGCCCCGGCTGCGCTTCGACCGGCTGATGGACTTCGGCTGGAAGGTGCTGATCCCGGTCGCCCTGGCCTGGGTGGCGGTCACCGCCGTGGTCCTGGTGGTCGACATCAACCTGCCCCGGCCGGTGCTGCTCGGCGCCATCGGCGTGCTGCTCGCCCTGCTGCTGCTCTCGTTCCTCCTGCCCTCTTCCAATCGGGAGAAGGCGGACCGCACCGCCCCCGGAGGGTCAACGCCATGATGCCCAGCGAGATCCTGAAGGGGCTGTCGGTCACCTTCCGGAGCATGTTCCGCAAGCGCAACACCGTGCAGTACCCCGAGGAGAAGCGGCCGACCTCGCCCCGCTTCCACGGCCGCCACCAGCTCAACCGCTATCCGGACGGCCTGGAGCGGTGCATCGGCTGCGAGCTGTGCGCCTACGCCTGCCCGGCCGACGCCATCTACGTCCAGGGCGCCGACAACACCCCGGAGGCCCGCTACTCGGTCGGGGAGCGCTACGCGGCCATCTACCAGATCAACTACAACCGCTGCATCTTCTGCGGGCTCTGCATCGAGGCGTGCCCGACCCGCGCCCTGACCATGACCAACGAGTACGAGCTGTCGTCCCCGACCCGCCAGGGGCTGGTCTACGACAAGCCCGACCTGCTCGCCGCCGTCCCGGCGGGAGCCAAGGCCCCGCCCCACGTCGACGCCGAGGACGGGCCGCCGACGATCGCCCGCTACGGCCCCCAGGCGTCGGTGTCCCAGGAGTCCGTCGAGCCGGTCTGGGCCCTGCTGCGCCAGCAGGAGAGCAGCCAGGCCGACCGCGACCTGCCAGCCGACGAGGGCGTGGCCAAGTGACCCCGATGCTCGCGGCGGCCCCGATTGAGGGCGTGGCCAAGTGACCCCGATGCTCGCGGCGGCCCCGATTGAGGGCGTGGCCAAGTGACCCCGATGCTCGCGGCGACCTCGGCCGAGCAGGCGGAGCTGGTGGTGTTCATCGTGCTGGCCCCGGTGGCGGTTGTCTCGGCCCTTGGCATGGTGCTGAACCGCAACGCCGTCTACTCGGCCCTGCTGCTGGTGGTGAACTTCTTCTGCCTGGCCGGGTTCTACGTGCTCCTCGAGGCCCAGTTCGTGGCCGCCGTGCAGGTGATCGTGTACGCCGGAGCGATCATGGTGCTGTTCCTGTTCGTGCTGATGCTGCTCGGCATCGGCAACGAGGAGGTCCTCAAGGAGACCATCAAGGGCCAGCGGCCGGCGGCGGTCCTGCTCACCCTCGGCCTGCTGGTCGCGCTGGTCGGCGCCCTGCTGGCCGGGGTGTTCGACGCCGAGCCGGGCAGCCTGGCCCAGGCCAACGCGGGCGGCAACGTCCAGGCGGTCGGGCGGCTCCTGTTCACCCGCTACACCTTCGCCTTCGAGGCCGCCGGCCTCCTGCTGGTGGTGGCCGCCGTCGGCGCCCTTGTGCTCGGGAAGCGGCAGCCATGAGGGTCGGACCCGGCGCCTACCTGCTGCTCTCGGCCCTGCTGTTCGGCATCGGCGTCGCCGGGGTGCTGATCCGGCGCAACGCCATCGTGGTGTTCATGTGCATCGAGCTGATGCTGAACGCGGTCAACCTGTCGTTCATCACCTTCGCCAAGACCAACGGCAGCATCGACGGCCAGGTGCTGGCCTTCTTCGTGATGGTGGTGGCCGCCGCCGAGGTCGTGGTCGGCCTCGGCATCCTGGTCGCCATCTTCCGCAAGCGCTCGTCGACCTCGGTCGACGACGTCAACCTGCTCAAGGGGTGACGGTGTCCTGAACGCTACCGGCGCGATCCGCCTGATCTGGCTGCTCCCGGTCCTGCCGCTGGCCGGCTTCGCGGTCAACGTGCTGCTCGGCCAGCGCCTGCGCCGGCTGGCCGGCTGGCTGGCCACCCTCGCCGTGGCCGCCGCCTTCGTGGTCGCCCTGGCCGCCTTCCTCGAGCTGCTGTCGCACGATGCCGAGGGTCGCGGCCAGATCCTGCGCGGCTACCAGTGGTTCGCCTCCGGCGACCTGCGGGTCGCCTTCGACCTGCGCTGGGACCCCCTGTCGGCCGTGATGGCCCTGGTCGTGACCGGCGTCTCCAGCCTCATCCACCTGTACTCGATCGGCTACATGGAGCACGACGAGCGGCGGGAGACGTTCTTCGCCTGGCTCAACCTGTTCGTGGCCTCCATGCTGGTCCTGGTCCTGGCCCAGAACTTCCTGGTCATGTTCCTCGGCTGGGAAGGGGTCGGGCTCTGCTCCTACCTGCTGGTCGGCTTCTGGTTCAACCGCCGGCTGCTGCTGGTCAACCCGCTCGGCCGCCTGGTCGAAGGCCAGCCCGACGACACCCACGAGGTCTGGGCGCCGCCGGCGGCCAAGAAGGCCTTCCTTGCCAACCGCATCGGCGACGTCGGCTTCCTGCTGGCCATGTTCCTGATCTTCGCCACCGTCGGCAGCCTCGACTTCGACGACGTCTTCGGGCAGGCCACCGGCCTGGCCTCCGGCACGGCGACCGCCATCGCCCTGCTGCTGTTCGTGGCCTGCACCGGCAAGAGCGCCCAGTTCCCGCTCTACGTCTGGCTGCCCGACGCCATGGCCGGCCCGACCCCGGTGTCGGCCCTGATCCATGCCGCCACCATGGTCACCGCCGGGGTGTTCCTGGTCGCCAGGACCCACGTGTTCTTCGAGGTCTCCGGCACCGCCCAGACGGTGGTGGTGGTCGTTGGCGCCTTCACCGCCCTGCTGGCCGCGCTCATCGCCATCGGCCAGGACGACATCAAGAAGATCCTCGCCTACTCGACCGTGTCCCAGCTCGGCTACATGTTCATCGGGGTCGGGCTGGGGCCGATCGGCTATGCCGCCGGCATGTTCCACCTGGTCACCCACGCCTTCTTCAAGGCCCAGCTGTTCCTCGGGGCCGGCTCGGTGATGCACGGCAACGACGACGACACCGACATCAAGCACTTCGGCGGCCTGCGCACGGCCATGCCGATCACCTTCTGGACAACCATGGTCGCCTGGGCGGCCATCATCGGGGTGCCGTTCATGGCCGGCTTCTACTCCAAGGACCAGGTGCTGGCGGCCGCCTTCGAGCATGGCGGGATCGGCCGGCTGGCCTGGGTGGTCGGGGTGCTCACGGCCGGCCTGACCGCCTTCTACATGTCGCGCTACGTGTTCCTGACCTTCTTCGGCGAGCGGCGCTGGCCGGAGGGCCGCCACCCGCACGAGTCCCCGCCGGTCATGACCCTGCCCCTGATCGTGCTCGGCGTGGGGGCGGTGGTTGCCGGGTTCGCCCTGACCACCTTCACCGGCGAGGGCGGCCGCTTCCAGCGGTTCCTGGAGCCGGTCCTCGGCGCGCCGGAGGAGCACGAGTCCCTGGCGGCCGCGTTCGGGCTGTCGGCGGTGGCCACCGGCGTCGCGGCGGCCGGGGCGGTGGCCGCCTACCTGCTGTACGCCAGGCAGGTCGACTGGCTGGCCCTGCGGCGGCGCTACGCCTCGCCCTGGCGGGCCCTGGCCGACCGGCTCTACGTCGACCAGGCCTACGAGCTCTTCACCGTCACCCTCGGCGGGGCCCTGGCCGCCTTCCTGGCCCGCACGGTCGACCAGCGCGGCATCGACGGCGCCGTCAACGGCGTCGCCGAGCTGGTCGGCAACGGCGCCCGCAGCGGCCGCCGCCTCCAGTCCGGCCTGGTCCGCAGCTACGCCCTGGGCGTCCTCGGCGGCGCCGTGCTGATCGTCGCCTTCCTCGTGTTCCGGCCATGACCCCACCCCACCTGGAGCCCCCGCCGTGCTGCTGACCGCAACGCTGTTCGCCCCGCTGGTCGGGGCGCTGCTGGTCGCCCTCGTCCCCAAGGAGCGGGTGAGCCTGGCCCGCTGGGTGGCGCTGGCGGCCAGCCTGGCAACCCTCGGGCTGGGGGTCGTCCTGGCCGCCCGCTTCGAGACCGGGGAGGCCGGGTTCCAGCTGGGCATGGCCGCCGACTGGGTGCCGGCCTTCGGGGTCAGCTACCGGGTCGGGGTCGACGGGGTCAGTCTTCCCCTGGTCCTGCTCACCGCCGTGCTGACGCCGCTGGCCATCGCCGGCTCCTGGCGCATGCCCGACCGGCCGCGCAGCTACCTTGGCCTGCTGCTGGTGCTGGAGACGGCCATGCTCGGGGTGTTCGTGAGTCTCGACCTGTTCCTGTTCTACGTGTTCTGGGAGGCGGTGCTGGTCCCGGCCTACTTCCTGATCGGCTCCTTCGGCGGCCAGCGGCGGGTCTACGCGGCGGTCAAGTTCTTCGTCTACACCCTGCTGGGCGGCCTGCTGATGCTGGTCGGCATCATCGCCCTGTTCTGGCTGCACCAGAAGGCGACCGGGGTGCCGACCTTCGACTACGACACCCTTCGCGACTTCGACAAGGCGCCGGCCACCCAGCGCTGGCTGTTCGCCGCCTTCTTCGCCGCCTTCGCCATCAAGACCCCGCTGTGGCCGCTCCACACCTGGCTGCCCGACGCCTACACCGAGGCCCCGACCACCACCACCGTGCTGCTGGCCGGGGTCATGTCCAAGCTCGGGGTCTACGGCTTCCTGCGCTTCGCCCTGCCGCTGTTCCCCGACGCCGCCCACTGGTTCCAGCCGGCCCTGCTCACCCTGGCCGTCGTCGGGATCCTCTACTGCGCGCTGGTCGCCACCGTGCAACGCGACTTCAAGACGCTGGTCGCCTATTCCTCGGTGTCCCACCTGGGCTTCATCGTGCTCGGCATCTTCGCCTTCAACCTCCAGGGGCTCCAGGGCGGGGTGTTCTACATGGTCGCCCACGGGCTGCTCATCGGCGGGCTGTTCTTCGTCACCGGCATGCTCGAGGAGCGCCGCGGCACCCGCCGGATCGACCAGTTCGGCGGGCTGCAGCAGTCGGTTCCCCGCATGGCCGCGGTCATGCTGGTCATCACCCTCGGCTCGGTCGCCCTGCCCGGCCTGGTCGGCTTCGTCGGCGAGTTCCTCACCCTGCTCGGGGCCTTCCTCGAGAACCGCGTCGCCGCCGTGCTGGCCGCCCTTGGGGTCATCCTGGGCGCGGTCTACCTGCTCTGGGCCTACCAGCGGATGTGGCACGGGCCGCTGGAGCGGGAAGAGAATCGGGCCCTGCCCGACCTGACCGGGCGGGAATGGGCGATCCTGGGCCCGCTGGTCGCCGCCATCATCGTCCTCGGCCTGTTCCCCCGGCCGGTGCTCGACCGGGTCGAGCCGTCGGCTCAGCGCGTCGTCGAGCAGACCCAAGCGTCGAGTCCCTGACCCCGGAGGAGCCACGTGCACCTGCTGGCCCAAGCCAACACCGAGCTGCTGCCCCTGCCGCAGGTCGACTGGCGCGCCATCGCCCCCGAGCTGGCGCTGGCCGCCGCCGGGGTCGTCCTGCTGCTGGTGGTGGCCTTCCGGCCGAAGGCCGGGCGTGGCGTGCTGGCCGGCCTCACCCTGGCCGGTCTGGCCGTCGCCGCCGGCCTGACCGCCTGGAACTGGGACCTGTCACGGGTCGCCTTCGAGGGCGCGGTGGCGCTGGACGGCATCACCCGCTATTCGAGGATGGTCCTGCTGGCCGTCGGCGCCCTTGCCACCCTGATGGTGGCCCAGGGCGACAGCCGCGAGGGAGAGGAGGACGACACCCCGCCCGAGGTCTTCCCGCTGCTGCTCTTCGCCCTCCTCGGCATGGTGCTGCTGGCCGCGGCCTCCGACCTGCTGGTGGTGTTCATCGCCCTGGAGATCCTGTCGCTGAGCCTGTACGTGATGGCCGGCGAGAGCCGCCGCCAGGCCGCCCAGGAGGCGGCCATGAAGTACTTCCTGCTCGGGGCGTTCTCCTCGGCCTTCCTGCTCTACGGCATCGCCCTGTGCTACGGGGCCACCGGCACCACCAACCTGCTCGGCATCGCGCGCGCCAGCGCCGACCCGACCAGCGACGGCACCCTGCTGCTGGCCGGCATCGGCCTGCTGGCGGTCGGCTTCTGCTTCAAGGTGTCGGCGGTCCCGTTCCACATGTGGACCCCCGACGTCTACCAGGGCACGCCGACCCCGGTGGCCGCGTTCATGGCCGCCGCCACCAAGGTGGCCGGCTTCGCGGTGTTCCTGCGGGTGTTCTCCGGCGCGCTCGGCGGGCTGGTGGTCTCCTGGCGGCCGGTGATCGCCGCCGTGGCCGCCATCACCATGCTGGTCGGGGCCGCCCTGGCGGTCGTCCAGACCGACCTCAAGCGGATGCTCGCCTACTCGTCGATCTCCCACGCCGGCTACCTGCTGGTCGGCGTGGCCGCGGCCGCCACCGTGCCCGCCGGCGTCTCCGCTTCCATGTTCTACCTGCTGGCCTACGCGTTCATGGTGATGGGCGCGTTCATGGTGGTGCAGTACGTGTCGCGGCTGGGGCCGGCGCCGGAGGGGTCCGGGGAACCCGAAGGGGGTGCCCCGGCGCGACCAGACCCTCGAGAACGCTCGTCCTTGGACGACTACCGGGGGCTGGCCAGGCGCCACCCGTGGGCGGCTGGACTGCTGGCCGTGTTCATGCTGGCCCTCACCGGCATCCCGCCGCTGTCGGGCTTCTGGGCCAAGTACTACGTGTTCCTGGCCGGCATCGAGGCCGGGCTGACCTGGCTGGTGGTGGTCGCGGTGATCAGCTCGGTCATCTCGGCCTTCTTCTACCTGCGGGTGCTGGCCGTCGCCTACCTCCAGGAGCCGGTGGGCGATGCCGGGACCGCCTCCGGCCGGATGCCGGCCCTTGGGCTCGCCCTCGGTCTTGCCGGCCTGCTCACGGTGGCCATCGGGCTGGCCCCTGAGGCGCTGGTCTCGGCGGCCAGGACGGCCGAGAGGATCCTGGGGTAGCGTGCGCGCCACCGGGTCGTCCACCACCGACGCCATCGCCGGCATCCAGGCCCGCGTCAAGGCCGGTCTGGTGCAGGTCGAGGCGACCCTTGACGAGGCGGTGGCGACCGCCGACCCGTTCGTCCAGGAGGCGGCCAGCTATCTGGTCGCCGCCGGCGGCAAGCGCCTGCGCCCGACCCTCGTCCTGATCGCCGGCCACACCGGCGACCCTGGCGACCCGCGCCTGGTCGGGGCGGCCGTGGCCATCGAGCTCACCCACCTGTCCAGCCTCTACCACGACGACGTCATGGACGAGGCCGAGGTGCGCCGGGGCATGCGCTCGGCCAACGCCCGCTACGACAACAAGGTGGCCGTGCTCACCGGCGACTATCTGTTCGCACGGGCCTCCGAGGTCACGGCCAGCCTCGGCACCGAGGCGACCAGGGTGCTGGCCAGGGCGATCGCCCGGCTCACCCAGGGGCAGATCCGCGAGGTCCGCGGTCCAGGGCCCGGCGACGACCCGGTCGAGCACTACCTGGCCGTGCTCGCCGACAAGACCGGCGCCCTGATCGCGGCCGCCTGCCGGCTCGGCGGCTACCTGGCCGGCGCCGACCCGCGGGTGGTGGAGGCGCTGACCGAGTACGGCGAGCGGGTCGGGCGGGCCTTCCAGCTCGGCGACGACCTGCTCGACATCACCGGCGAGACCGCCGTCGCCGGCAAGGCCCCAGGCGGCGACCTGCGGGCCGGGGTCCGCACCCTGCCCGTCCTCTACCTGCTCCGTGCGGGCGGCCCCGAGGCCGAGCGCCTGGCCGCCGTGCTCGACGGCGACCACGACAACGGCGCCGTCAGCGACGCCCTCGAGCTGCTCCGCCGTTCGCCCGCCCTGGCCGAGGCTCGCCGCACCGCCCAGGCCGAGGTCGACGCCGCCCGGGCCGCGCTCGACGGCGTCCCCGCCGGCCCCGTCCGCACCGCCCTCCAGGAGGTTGCCAGCCTCGTGCTCGACCGTCAGGTCTGAGGTCGCTGGCCGCCTGACAGGGCGCGGTCCCCGCTCCATGTGGGGGAGCTCCGGCTCGGCCCACCGCCGCCCGGGAGCGCCCGTGCCATGGTCAGGCTGCGGACGGGATGCGGAAGGTGGCCCGTAGCACGACGCCGGCCCCGGGGCGGGCGTCGAGCCGGAAGCGGCCGCCAGCCATCTCGACCCGTTCCTGCATGGCGATGAGGCCGAGGCGGCCGTCCTGGTCCAGCGTCGAGCTGGTGAGCGGGTCGAAGCCGACCCCGTCATCGCGGACGCACAGGTTCACCCGGTCGCCGACCCCGTCCAGGTCGAGCCAGAGCCGGCCGGCGTGGGCGTGCCTGGCCACGTTGAGCAACGCCTCCTGGGTCATCCGGTAGATGATCGTCTCCAGCTCGGGGTCGAGCCGGCCGGCCAGCGACACCTGCACCGAGCAGTCGACGCCGGAGCGGCGGGCGAAGGCGCCGACGTGGTCCTGCAGGGCGGCCTCGAGGCCGACCTCGTCCAGCGCCGGCGGCCGCAGCGACGCCATCAGCTCCCGCAGCCCGTGGATCTCGGTGGAGAGCGCGGTCTGGGCGTGCTCGAGCCCGGCCGCCGCCGCCGGGTTCGCGCTCAGCACCCGTTGCTTGGCCCGTTCCAGGTCGTAGGAGAGTACGGCCAGGCGCTGGATGGGGCCGTCGTGGAGCTCGGCGGCGATGTGGATGCGCTCCTGCTCGCCCGCCTGCACGGTCCGGTCGAGCAGGCGCCGGCGCTCGGCCTCCGCCCGCTCGATCCCGCGCACCAGTCCGGCCATGCGCACCATGATCAGCACGAACAGGACCGCCCAGGCGCCGGCGATGGCGGCGACCGCGATGTCGCTGCCCTGCAGCCGCTGGATGATCAGCAGCGCCGGGGCGACCAGGGCGGCCGCGCCCATGGCCAGCAGCCGCCACCGGCTCAGGCGGGCTCGCCGCCGCCGGGCCGGGTCGGACAACCGCGCCATCGACGGGTGCAGTGCGGCCGCGCCCAGCAGCAGGTAGGCGACCAGGTAGCCGCCGTCGGTGAGCCCGGTGTCGGCACCGCTCAGGGCGAGCACCGCGAACAGCGTGTCGGCGGCCATGGTCACGGCAAGGCTGGTGATCAGCAGCCGGAAGGACAGCGTGCGCCGGCCCGGGGTGGTGGCCAGCCGGGCGGCCAGTGCCAGCAGCAGCACATCCCCGACCGGATAGGCCAGCGAGACGAGCAGCTCGACCAACCCCAGCGACGGGTCATGGAAGTAGGGGACCATGACCAGCACCCAGGACAGCAGCCCGAACCCGATGGCGATGATGGCCGCGTCGGCCACCCCCGCCCAGTCGCGCCTGGCCGAGCGGCTGAGGGCCAGCAGGGCCAGGCCGACGGCCAGCGCCGGGTAGCCGGCGACGTAGAACGCGTCGGCCAGCGACGGGAACGGCTCGATCTCGAGGATCAGCTCGTTGACCGAGAAGAGCGCGTCGCCGGCCACGAACAGGGCCTGCCCGGCCGCGATCAGCCACCAGGCTAGCCGTGCGGGCGGCCGGTGCCAGGCGATCCCGGCGGCGATGGCGATCACGGCCGAGGCGCCGACCACCACGTTCAGCACCGCCCCGGCCGCGTCGGACAGCAGGTAGTAGGCCCCGATCGCGAGCGCGCCGGCACCCAGGTAGGCCCTCCACACCGTTCCCCTCATCCCTACAGAGGTCGGCGCGCCGGGCCAGGGGTTTGAGCTTGGCCGCCCACCCGTGCACTGGACTAGAATCTGCGCCACCTATGACCGCGTATTTCCAGGCCTACGGCACGTTCGCCGCCCTTCTGGTGCTCTCGATCGCCTTCCTGGTGGTCGCATTTGGCGCTAACCGGGTACTTCGACCCAACCGGCCAACGGCCGGCAAGCTCACCACCTACGAGAGCGGCATGGACCCCGTGGGCAACGCGTGGTCGCAGACCCAGATCCGCTACTACGTGTTCGCGTTCCTGTTCGTCATCTTCGACGTGGAGAGCGTGTTCCTGTTCCCATGGGCCCTGGTCTTCGCCGACATCGGGGTGGCCGCGTTCTGGGAGATGGTCGTCTTCATCGGAGTGCTCGCCATCGGCCTCCTCTACGCGTTCAAGAAGGGGGTCCTCAGATGGGCCTAGTCGACTCGGTGGAGCTGCCACAACCGATCAAGTTCGTCTTCAACTGGGGCCGCAAGTACTCGCTGTGGGTGTTCAACTTCGGGCTCGCCTGCTGCGCCATCGAGTTCATCGCCACCTCGATGGCCCGCCACGACTTCATCCGGCTCGGGGTGATCCCGTTCGCCCACGGCCCGAGGCAGGCCGACCTGCTGGTCGTGTCCGGCACCCTCACCGACAAGATGGCCCCGGCCATCCAGCGTCTGTACCAGGAGATGCCGGAGCCCAAGTACGTGATCTCGTTCGGCTCCTGCTCCAACTGCGGCGGGCCCTACTGGGACTCCTACTCGGTCACCAAGGGCGTCGACCAGATCATCCCGGTCGACGTCTACGTCCCTGGCTGTCCGCCGCGCCCCGAGGCCCTGCTCCACGGGATCATGAAGCTGCAGGAACGGATCGGCTCGGAGTCGCTGAAGCAGCGCTACGCCAATGGCGAGGAGCGGCCGGAGCCGATCGTGGTAGGGGCTGACGCCTAGTGGATGCCCAGGCCATGCGCGACCATCTGGTCGCGGAGCTGGGTGCCGCGGACGGGTCTGACCCTTGGGGTCCGGGGGACCCCGAGGGGGTCCCCCGGTTGGTCGGGGAGCTCTCCGAGGGGGGTGCCCCGGTCGGAGGGATCCGGGCCGAGGTCGCCTACGGGCTGCTCACCGCCACCGTCCCCCCTGGCGACTGGCGCAAGGTGGCCGAGCTGGCCCGGCACGGGCCGGACCTGGTCTGCAACTTCTTCGACTTCCTCTGCGGGGTCGACGAGGAGGCCGAGGGCATCGGCGTTGTCCTCCACGTCTATTCGACCAGCCACCGCCACCACCTGCAGGTGCGGACGATCGTGCCGCGAGAGGGCGGCCGCCTGCCCACCGTCCACGACCTGTGGGCCGGTGCCGACTGGCACGAGCGGGAGACGGCCGAGCTGTTCGGGATCGGCTTCGACGGCCACCCCAACCTGGCCAAGCTGCTGCTGCCGGAGGAGTTCGAGGGCTTCCCGCTGCGCAAGGAGTTCGCCCTGCTGACCAGGGAAGCCAAGCCCTGGCCGGGAGCCAAGGAACCGGGGGAGTAGCGGTGGCGACCGAGCTCGAGCGCGGTGGCGTTGCCTTCCAGGCCGCCGACGGCACCGGCGTCGGCATCATCGTGCGCGACAAGGCCGACCGGGAGCTGCACACCCAGGACATGACCCTGAACGTCGGCCCCCAGCACCCGGCCACCCACGGGGTCCTGCGGGTGCTGGTCACGCTCGACGGTGAGATGATCGAGGACGCCCAGCCGGTGATCGGCTACATGCACCGCTCGTTCGAGAAGCTGGCCGAGTACCGCGACTTCCGGCAGATCATCGCCCTGGTCAACCGGCACGACTGGGTGTCGTCGATCTGCAACGAGCTGGGCGTCGCCCTGGTGGTCGAGAAGCAGATGGACCTGGAGGTGCCCGAGCGGGCGACCTGGATCCGGATGCTGATGGCCGAATGGACCAGGATCCTCAACCACCTGATGTTCGTCGGCTCCTACCCGCTGGAGCTGGGCGCGATCACGCCGATGTTCTACGCCTTCCGGGAGCGGGAGGAGATCCAGGCCCTGATGGAGTGGATCACCGGTGGCCGCCTGCACCTCACCTACTGCCGGGTCGGCGGCCTCAAGCAGGACCTGCCCCGGGGCGCGATCGACCTGTCCCGCGACCTGGTGCCCCGGATGCGCGAGCGCCTCAAGGAGTACGACGACCTGGTCCTCGGCAACGAGATCTTCGCCGCCCGGACCAAGGGCATCGGGGTGCTCCCGGCCGACGTCGCCTGCTCCTACGGGGTCAGCGGGGTGCCGCTGCAGGCGGCCGGGGTGCCCGAGGACTCGCGCAGGACCGAGCCCTACCTGTTCTACGACCAGGTGGAGTTCGACGTGCCGACCGGCCGCAACGGCGACTGCTACGACCGCTACGCCACGCTGCTCGCCCGGATCAGGGAGTCGCTCCGGATCATCGAGCAGGTCAATGAGCGGATCCCACCCGGGCCGGTGAACGTCAAGCTGCCCAAGGTGGTCAGGGCCCCCAAGGGTCACGCCTACGTGCGCAGCGAGGCGCCGCTCGGCCAGCTCTCCTACTACATGGTGTCCCACGGCGAGAAGACCCCATGGCGGTTCAAGATGCGCACGCCGTCGTTCAACAACATCTCGTCGCTGCCCTATCTCCTCAAGGGAACCCTGGTGCCCGACATGATCGCCGTGATGGGCTCGATCTTCTTCATCGTGGGGGACATCGACCGGTGATCGACACCGCCCGCGACCTGCTCGACAACTACTGGGTGCTGATGCCGGTCAAGGTGCTGGCCGTCCTGGCCATCTTCCTGACCTTCCCTCTGGTCGTCGGGTACATGGAGCACAAGGTCATGGCCCACATGCAGGCGAGGGTGGGGCCGATGGAGGCCGGTCGCTTCCACGGCGTGCTCCAGCTGGTGGCCGACGGGATCAAATTCAGTCCCGCGACCGGTTCCGTTCAAACGCCGGATGCCGGCCCTGGAACGGCCGAAGG
>DATHIG010000822.1:0-11490 GCA_035490035.1 Actinomycetes bacterium | reverse complement strand
CGTCTTCGAGCCAGCGCAGCCACTCATCACGCCCGAACAGGCCCTCGATGTGGCGATCGTGCTCGACATGGACCGACCCGTCAGGCGATCTGAGCAGGTAGGCGTAGTCTACGACGTAGGTGGTGTCCGTGGGATCGGGATCCCACGTCCACTCGAGGTAGCGAAGGGCCCGGTCCGGTCCGTCGTGCCCCCCGTGGTCGACCGCTGTCTCGAACGTCTCGGTGACGTGGTCGGGGACGAAGAGCGCGACCCCGCCGTCGCGGCAGTGCTCGAACGCCGTCTCCATCGCCTGCCGCAGATCCCGCTCGGTGGTCATGTAGTCGATCGCGTCGTGCACGAACACCGCGTCGAAGACCCGGCCCAGCCGGACCGTCCGCATGTCGCCCTCGACGTGCTCGCACTCGGGGTTGAGGGCCCGGCTGACCTCGAGCATGCCGGGGGAGAGGTCGACCAGGGTGAGCCGGAAGTGGGCCTTGAGATGGGAGGCGTTGTTGCCCCCGCCCGAGCCGAGCTCGAGCACCGTGGCCGGCGGCCGCTCGCTTGCCTCGACAAGGGTCCGCCGGTAGAACGCCGCCTCCTCCGCGTAGTCGGCGGGCGCCGAGAACAGCGGCCACCAGGCGGCCAGGTCGCCGTACAGCCGGGTCTCCATCCCTGGAGTGTAACGGTCGGACGGGAGGCGGACTGAGCGGCGGGACCACGATCGAGGGCGGTTCGCCGAGCACGGTGCCAGGGTCCGACCGTCAGGCCGTCCCGGCCTCCCCCAGCGCGTGCTCGACCACCGCCTGGACCCCACGCTGGAACGCGTGCACGCGGGCTGGGTCGAGGGTTCCCGAGCGGTCACCGTGCCGGATGGCCAGCGCCGCCACGACCAGGGAGGGGTCGTCGGTCCGGGGGAGCGCCCAGGCGCCGGCGTCGTCCTTGGACGACCACACGCCCTCCTCGACGTAGCGCCAGCCCCGGCTGGCATTGAGCACGGTCTGGTGCAGCAGCGACTCGTGCGCGGCATGCCAGGCCAGCGAGTCCCGCAGCGCCTCGAGCACCCATGACCGCGGGACCGGCCCGACCAGCTCCCCGGCCGGCGGGCCCGTCAGCGCCAGGCCGTGCCCGCGCAGGATCGAGAGGTCGAGCACGAACCAGTGGGAGGGCTCCGACGCCGGGTCGAGGGACACGTGCTGCGGCATCCGCCGGCCGACGTTGAGGTTGATCTCGAACCGCGGCGTCCGGGCCGGGCGGGCCACCGCGGCCTGGGTGTACAGCACGAACTCCAGCCCCCGCAGCGGCCAGGTCATCGCCAGCAGGCTGAGCCCGGCGACGATCGCCTGCTTGCGTGCGTCCGACTGGGGTTCGGTGCAGACGGCGACGATGTCGATGTCGCTCTGGTCCGGGGCGAAGCCGCCCAGCGCACCCGAGCCGATCAGGTAGGCGGCGAGCAGCTCGCCGCCCAGTAGCTCACGCAGCCGGCCGGTGGCGGCATGGCCGTAGCCCTCGAGCGGCCGGCCCGGCGTCGACGGGTTGTCCTCCATGAGCGGGATCAACTCCCGATGGTGTCAGCCGACGTGGACCAGCGGGCGCCGCTCCCGGTCCGGTTCGGCCTGGCGCAGCACCTCGCGGGTGATCGGGGGCACGTCGCCGTCGCCGAAGATCAGGTAACGAATCAGGTGGACGACCGGGTTGCCCTCGGTCCAGCCGAAGTAGACGTGGGGCAGATTGCCGGTGCGGTCGCGGATGTGCAGCAGGACGGCGGCGATGGAGTTGCCGACGGTCGCGCTCTCGACCCGCAGGATCCGGTAGCCGAACCGCTCCTCGCCGGTCACCTGGAGCATCGACTCGAACTCGCTCGGGTCCACCACCGTCACCTCGAGGAACAGGACCGGGTCGGTGTCGGGGATGTGGTTGGCCCGGCGGACCTCCAGCTCCTTCTCGCGGTACTCCTGCTCGTCACGCTCGTTCGGCTCGTTGGCGATGATGCGGATGTCGCCCTCCGCCGCCTGGTCGACCAGGCGCTCGGCTGTCTCGTCGAGCTGCACGCCGGTCACGCGCAGCTCGGTCGCCCGGCTGATCCTCGAGACCAGCGAGGTGACCACGATGGCCGCGATGAAGAACGACGCGATCCGCACGCCGTCGGGCCGCTCGACCACGTTGGCGATGGTGGTGTAGAGGAACACCAGGGCGATCACGGCGAACACCACGGTGGGCCCGCGCCGGCCGCGGCGCCGGGCCGAGAGGGTCACGGCGACGGCCGCCGACGTCATCAGCGCCAGCACGCCGGTGGCGTAGGCGCCGGCCTGGGCCTCGACGTCGGCCCGGAAGATGACCGTGACGGTGAAGGCGACGGCGGTGAACACCAGCACCAGGGGGCGCACCGCCCTGGTCCACTCCGGGGCCATGCCGTAACGGGGCAGGTACCTGGGAACGATGTTCAGCAGGCCGGCCATGGCCGACGCCCCGGCGAACCACAGGATCGTGATGGTGCTGACGTCGTAGATCGTCCCGAACACGTCCCCGAGGTACTGGTGGGCCAGATAGGCCAGGGCCCGGCCGCTGGCCTGGCCGCCCTCCTCGAACTGCTCGTGGGGGATGAGCAGGGTGGTGGCGAAGCTGCTGGTGACCAGGAAGGCGCTCATGATCAGGGCGGCGGTCGTCAGCAGCCTGCGGGTGTCGCGGATGCGGCCGCGGGGCCGCTCGTAGGTGTCACCGGGGTCGCCGCGGACCAGGGGCATCACGGCGACGCCGGTCTCGAAGCCGGACAGGCCGAGGGCCAGCTTGGGGAAGACCAGCAGGGCCACCGCCGCCATTCCCAGCGGGCTCGCGTACTCGGTGGTGAGGAGGTTGCGCCAGTTGGTCACCACCTCAGGGTTGACCACGACGTGCTCGAGAGCGACCACCACCACCACCAGGTTGAGGGCCAGGTAGGCGGCGACCAGCACGACCGCGATGCCGATGGCCTCGGTGAAGCCCCTGAGGAACACGACGCCGAGCAGGGCGATCAGGGCCAGCGTGACCGCGACCTGGTGGCCCTCGAGGAAGCCGGGCACGAACGGGTTCTCCAGGACGTGGGCGGTGGCGTCGGCCGCCGACAACGTGATCGTGATCACGAAGTCGGTGGCCACGAAGCCGAGCAGGGCGAGCACGAACAGCTTGCCGCTCCACCACGACAGCAGCCGCTCCAGCATCGCGATCGAGCCTTCGCCGTGCGGGCTCTCGGCCGCCACCCGGCGGTAGATCGGCAGGGCGCCCAGCAAGGTCAGCAGCACCAGCACCAGCGTCGCCACCGGCGACAGCGCGCCGGCGGCCACGGCGGCGATGCCCGGCTGGTAGCCGAGGGTGGAGAAGTAGTCCACCCCGGTGAGGCACATGACCTTCCACCACGGCTGCTGGTGTTGCTCGCTCGGCCTGCGGTGGGGACCCTGGACCTTGCCGGACTGGCTGGCCTGGCTCTGCAGCAGCCAGCGCCTGAGCCTGCCCGGCTGGCCTGGGCTCCGGGGGTCCCGCAAGATCGTGGCCAACGGCCCTCCTCGGTGAACGCGCTCGCCAAAGGATGCAGGAACCAGGGCCGCGGCGCAGGCGTCAGAAGCGGCGGCAGCCCGTTCACTCCCGCCAGGTCCGGCGGTCGGTTCGGCGTCAATTTCGTCAACCTCCCACACCTCAGACCAACCGTGGGGTACGTTCCGGCGCCGTTCGACGTGCCTTCCGTCTCCTTCCCCACGGAGGCCGCCTTGTCCGCGCCTGCCCGCCGTCCTGTCATCCTCGTCCTGGTCGCAGCCCTGCTCGCCCCGCTCCTGGTCGTCCCGGCCCGTGCCGGCCAGCAGGACCGGGCCGAGCTGACCCAGGTCCAGCGCAAGCTTGACCGGGTGCGGCGGGTCCTGAAGAACGCCAAGGCCGACGCCGACCAGGTCGCCGCCGCCCTGGTCCAGGCCGACCGCGACGTCGCCGAGGCCCAGGCCGCGCTGGCCGATGCCAGACGCCGCTTCCTGGCCGCCCAGTCCAGGCGCAAGCAGGCGGTCCTGGAGGCGGCAAGGGCCAAGCTCGAGGTCGAGGCCCAGCAGGCGGTGATCGACCGTCGGGCCCGAGCCACCTATGTCAACAGCGGGGTGTCGGCCATGCTGACCCTGGTCGTCGACGCCGAGAGCGTCGCCGACCTGCTCGATCGCTCCAAGCTGCTCGACAACGTGGCCAAGGCGGCCAACGCCGAGCTGGACGCGCTGGTCGACGCCAAGGTGGCCGCCGACGCGGCCCGCCGACGAGCCCTCGAAGCCGAGCAGGAGGCCGCCGCCGAGAAGGCGCGGGTGCAGGCCCTGGCGGCTGAGTTGGAGGCGATCCGGGCCGCCAGAGCCGCGGCCAAGGACGCGCTCGAACGCAAGATCGCCTCCCTGCAGGTCCGCCAGGGCGCCCTGCGGGCCCGGTCGACCAGGATCGTCCGGAGGATCCGGGCCGAGGAGGCGGCGCGGCGGCGCGCGGCCGCCGCGGCCGCGGCGGCCGCGGCGGCCAGGCGGGCCCGCCTGGCCAGGCAGCGGGCTTCAGGCCCGACGGTGATCTCCGACGACGACATCGGCGGCAGCGGCGGCGGTCCGAACACGGCCAGCTACACCAGGCTCACCCCGACCGCCAAGCGCCTGTACGGGCTGGTGGTCCGGACCTTCGACGTCCACGCCATCGGCGGCTGGCGGCCGTACGGCTCGGTGCCGGGCAGCGACCATCCGCGGGGCCGGGCGATCGACGTGATGACCTGGTCCAACCGGTCCCTGGGCTGGCGGATCGCGAGCTGGGCCGCGGGTAACGCCTGGGCGCTGGACGTCAAGTACGTGATCTTCAACGGGCGTATCTGGACGCGGGGGCGGGGCTGGCACGGGTACCGGCACCCGTCCGACCCGTGTAACTGCAACCCGACCCTGCGCCACGACGACCACGTCCACATCTCGGTGCTCTACTGACGGGACGGGCCCGGGCGGACCTGCCGCCCTAGCGCCGATCCGGTGTCGCCGTCAGGAGCGAGGCTCCTGGCGGCCGCGGCCGATCGCCTGGATGCGGGCCTGGCAGGTGGGATGGGAGCGCAGCAGCGCGGCCATGCCGCGGGGCCTTGGGGCCGACTGCTCGGCGTGGACGAACAGCGCCAGCACCCGGAGCAGGGCGGGGCCGTAGCCGAGCTCGGCCGCGTGCCGGTCGGCGGCGTGCTCACCGGCCCGCGACAGCGCCGCCCCGAGCACCCTGGCCAGCCGGACCAGCAGGGCCAGGGGCAGCCAGAGCAGGCCGAGCGCGACCACCAGCAGGCTCCCGGCCACGACCAGCACGCCGAGCACGGCCAGCAGCACCAGCATGCCAAGGGCGCCGTCCGCCGCCCGGCCACCCGCGACCCCGCCGGTGCGGTCGCTGAGCCGCGAGAACGTCCTGGCCAGTCCCCGGGTGACCCGCCGGATGGCCCGGAGCACCCGGTCGCCGGCCTCGAACGGCAGCAGGTACCACCAGCCGAGGATGATGGCCAGCGGGTGCAGGTGGCGGTGGTGGCCGACCTCGTGGGCCAGCACCGCCTCGAGCATGTCGTCGGGCAGGTCGAGGGCCACCCGGGTCACGGCCAGCACGTGGCCGCCGAGTGCGAACGCGTTGACCTGGCGCTTCTCCTCGACTCGGAGCAGGTAGCGGCCGGGCTCAGTACCCGCCGCGCGGCACACCCGCTCCAGGGCGGGGGTGATGCGGGCCAGCTCGGCCGGCCTTGGCCGGCGAAGGCGGCGGAACAACAGCCAGGCCAGCCCTGCCTCCACCGGACGGACCAGGACCAGGGCGGCGCTGGCGGTCCAGATGGCGCAGGCGACGGCCACGACCAGCTCCGGGCGCCAGCCGGCGAGGACGGCCGCCCCGTAGGCGGGCAGCGCGACCACGACCAGCGACAGCAGCCAGATGAGGACCACGATGGCGAACATCCCCACCGAGGTCCCGCTGACCCGCGACGGGGCCGGGTCAAGGCTCGCGGGCGCGAATGGATGCTCCTGCGGCGGCATGGGGCAACGATACGGTCCAGGGCGCCCTGGCGGCGAGCGAGCAGGGCCGCCCGGCCTAGACTGGGGCTCGAGAGGCAACGACAGGAGGTCGCATGCCCATCTTCCGACTGAACCACGCCGTGCTGTATGTCCGTGACGTCGAGCGCAGCGTCGCCTTCTACCGCGACGTGCTCGGCTTCAAGGCGGTCATGGGCATGCCGGGGGCCGCGTTCATCCAGGCGCCCGGGTCGACCAACGACCACGACCTCGGGCTGTTCCAGATCGGCGCCAACGCCGGCCCATCGGAGGCCGGACGGTCCACCGTCGGCCTGTACCACCTGGCCTGGGAGGTCGACACCCTGGCCGAGCTCGAGCGGCTGGCGGCCCGGCTGGCCGACACCGGCGCCCTGGCCGGCGCCTCCGACCACGGCACCACCAAGAGCCTGTACGCCAAGGACCCCGACGGCCTCGAGTTCGAGGTGGCATGGGTGGTGCCGGCCGACCTGCTCGACGAGCAGGCCCTGGCCGCCCGCGAGCGGATCGGTCCCCTCGACCTGACCCGCGAGAAGGACCGCTACGGCCCCGAGACCAGGGGTGGCATCGGCATCTCGGTTCCAGCAGCGCCGTACGGCGACGCTCGGTAGCCGCCAGTCGCGGTCCCCGATCCATCCGAGGGGAGCTCCGGCTCCACCACGCCGCCACGCAAGCGCGCCTGTGCCGTGGTCGGGGTGGCCCGCTCACTCCATACAGAAGGCCCGCCAGCTTCGGCGGGCCTTCTGTATGGGGGATGCGCGGGAGGCGCGGTGGGGGTCTATCCGTTGGGGCGGGTGTAGCCGACGATGCTGCTGCCGAGCGACTGGACGCGCACGTAGTCGCCGGTATGGGTGGCAGAGATCCGCTGGCCGCCGCCGATGTAGATGGAAACGTGGGAGATGGGGCTGTAGTAGAAGATCAGGTCGCCCGGCTGCAGCTCGCTGGCCGAGATGCGCCGGCCGACGTTGTACTGGGCGGCGCTGGAGTGGGGGAGCGAAACGCCGGCCTGCTGCCAGGCCATCATGGTCAGCCCCGAGCAGTCGAAGCAGCCAGGACCCGCACCGCCGTAGCAGTAGGGGTCGCCGACCTGGGCCCTGGCGTAGCTGACCGCGGCCGCTGCCGAGCCACTGGCGCCGCCACCGCCACCCGAGGGCGGGGGGGAGGCCGGCGGGTTGGACGGGCGGCTGGGGGCCGATGGGCGGCTGGCCGCCTCCATCCTCCGGAGCAGCGCCCTGGTCCTGTCGGCGGCCCGCTCGACCTCGGCCTTCTTGGCCCCCAGGCGGTCGACCTCGGCCGCCTGGGCCTTCTCGGCGGCCGCCAGGTCGCGCTTGCGCGCGTCAAGGGCCTGGCCGGCGACGCCGAGCCGGTCCATAAGGTCCCCGTCGTGCGCCGCCAGCAGGTCCAGCACCTGGACACGGTCGATGGCGGCGGCCGGGTCGTCGGAGCCGAGCACGGCGGCCACGGCGCTCCCTGCGCCCTGCACGTAGGCGGCCGACGCCCTGGCCCCGAGGGCCACCTGGAGCTCGCGCAGGTCGGCCTCGGCGCCGCTGGCCTGCTGCTGCAGGCCCTTGAGGGCCTTGCGGATCCGGGCCAGGGCCAGCCGGCTCTGGTTGTACTGCTCGACCAGCTGGTCGGCCTGGCGGTTCTGCTGGTCGAGCTGGTCTTCGAGGCGGGCGGAGGTGGTCGGGGTTGCCAGGGCCGTCGTGTTGGAACCGGTCGACAGCACCGTCATTGGCACCAGCATGGCCGCCAGCAGCACGCTGCGAGCTGCGCGGCGGGGCCATCGACGGTGGGGGGTCCGTCGAGCGCCGGACGGTGGCAAAAGCCCGACCTCCTTTCCTCCCGCCTCGAGGGGCCGGACACGGGGTGGGCGCTGGCGACAGGGGGGAGCGCCCTCCCCTCCGATGGGGGTCGGAGGAGCCGTTCAGGGTGAAACGTGTCCGTCCGGTGATCATTCCGTGACCAAACGGGCCGGACTCTAGCGTGCTTGTGTGGGATTCGCCAAATCCCGTGCTCACGAGTCGCTAATCCCCGGCCAGGCTTGCTCTGCGCAAGATATAGCGTCTAAGGTTCGCCCCAGCACAAGATCTTGAGAGTCCGATGCCGTCGGTCCTGGGACGCAGCCCGGTCCGAACCTCCGGAGAACTGCGGGGTGGTGACGTGGAGAACTACGCATGGGAGCAGGACGCCGTCCCGGCCGGCGCGGGACCGCAGCGGCCGGGGCCCGATCCCCATGCCGACTCCCCGGTGGCGGCCCTCGGGGAACGGGAGCGTGGCGTCCTGGCCTTCGAGCGGCAGTGGTGGCGCCACGCCGGCGCCAAGGAGGAGGCGATCCGCCGCCGGTTCGGCGTCGGCCCGACGGCCTACTACCAGCTCCTCAGCCGGCTGATCGACGACCCGGCAGCCCTCGCCCACGACCCCATGCTCGTCAAGCGCCTCCAGCGCCAGCGCGCCTCCCGCCGCCGCCAACGCGCAAAGCGCTAGCCCAGGCACAGTTACTCTGGAGCGGCTGCGTGCAGGGATCAGCTCAGCTGTGGCCCAGGCGCTCCTGAGTGGCGGTGAGGTGCGTCCAAGGATGAGTAGATCTATGGCACAGGCGCTCTCGGGTGGCGGTGAGGGGTGCGCGCAGGGATCAGCCCAGGTGGCACAGGCGCTCTTTGAGGGCGGCGATCACCCGGTCCATGGCACAGGCGCTCTTTGAGGGCGGTGATCACCCGGTCCATGGCACAGGCGCTCCTGGGGGGCCGTGGGGGGAGCGAGCTCCCCCCACATGGATCGGGGACTGCAGGGGGGTAGGCTGCCGGCGACATCCGCCCAGTACTCAACCAAGGGAGGGTACCCGTGAAACCCGGCCCGACGGCCAGGGCGGCGTTGGTGCTGGTCGCGTTCCTGGCCGTGTTCACGATCGTCGACCGGATGTCAGCGCCCGGGGGGACCCGGCGGACGGCCGCGGCGCCCTCAGACTCCACCGTCCTGCAGCCGGACACCAGCGCGGCCGCCCCCACCACGACGGTCGCCGCCCCCACCACGACGCTGGCCCAGACGACCACCGCCCCGCCCACCACCAAGCGGACCACCGAGCCGACCCTGCGCCCGGCCTCGGGAGTCACCGTGCAGGTGCTCAACGGGGCCTGGGTCACCGGCCTGGCCAACCGGGTCGCCGGCCAGGTCCGGACGGCCGGCTACGAGGTGGTCGCGGCCAAGACCGCCCTCGGCAACTACTCGGTCTCGCGCATCTACTACACCGGCGGCCACCGGGCCGACGCCCAGGCGTTCAAGGACCGGTTCCCGGCGTTCCAGGTGATCGAGCCGGCCCCGGCCAACCTCTCCCGCCGGGTCGCCCTCCACGTGATCATCGGCAAGGACTATCCCGGCGTATGACGGCGACCACGGCGCAGGCGCTCCTGGGCGGCCGTGGGAGGAGCGAGCTCCCCCCACATGGATCAGGGACCGCGGTCAGTCTCCCGAGCGGACCCGCCCCAGGTCTCCCCGTTGCGAACCGAACCACTCCTGCGGCGGCAGCGCGACGGCGCCCTCACGGAGCAGCGCGGCCCGCTTGGCCCGCTCCTCGGGTGGCATGGCCACCGCGGTGGCGATCGCCTCGGCCAGCTCCGCGGTGTCGAACGGGTTGACCAGCAGCGCTCCCTCGCCGAGGTCGTCGGCCGCGCCGGCGTTGCGGGACAGGATCAGCACCTGGTCGCGGCGACTCACCGTCGGCCCTTCCTTGGCGACCAGGTTCATGCCGTCCCAGACCGGGTTGACGATCAGCACGTCGGCGGCGGTCATGGCGGCAAGGGCGCGCGGGTAGTTGTCCTTCAGCTCCAGCACCACCGGCTCCCAGGTGCGCGTCCGGAAGCGTTCGTTGATGGCCTCGGCCGCGTGCTTCACCTCGGCGGTGTAGGCCTGGTACTCGGGCAGGTCGCGGCGGGAGGCATAGGCCAGGGCGTAGTGGACGACCCGCCCGCGTGCCCTCGGGTTGCGCTCCAGGAACGTCCCGTAGCCTTCGAGGCCGCGCAGGATGTTCTTGGTCAGCTCCATGCGGTCGACCCGCACGATCAGGCTGCGCCCTCTGGCCTGCTCGCCGACCACGCGACCCTGGGCCATGACGTCGGGCTTGGCGGCCCGCTCGCGCAGCGCGTCGCCGTCCACCCCCAGTGGATAGGTGCGGACCAGCACCGTGCGCCTGTCCCCGGTGCGCACCGTGCCGCCGTCGAGGTCGACCTGGTAGCCGGCGTCCAGGCAGCAGTGGAGGAAGTTGCGGGTCCAGCGGGGGACCAGGAAGCCGAGCAGGTCGGCTCCGAGCATCCCCTCCAGGATCGCGCCGCCCACCCGGTCGGGCAGCATCAGGAAGTAGCCAGGCTCGGCCCATGGGCAGTGGGTGAAGTGGGCGATGTGCAGGTCGGGCCGGCGCTCGCGCAGCAGGGCCGGGACCAGGGCCAGGTGGTAGTCCTGCACGAACACCTCGCCGCCCTGGTCGGCCTCGTCGCCGCAGGCGGCCGCGAAGGCCCGGTTGACCGTCTCGTAATGCTGCCAGGCGACCCGGAAGCCGCGGTCGAAGCGCGGGTGGCGTGGCACGTCGAACAGGTAGTGGTGCAGGAACCAGATGGTCCGGTTGGAGACCCGGTTGTAGTAGCTCTGGTACTCCCGGGGATCGAACACCAGGCTGCGCAGCCGCACGGCGCCCTGGGCCAGCTCGACGGTGCGCAGCCGGCCCGAGCGGGCGACCCGCCTGGCCGCCGCCCGGTCCCCCTCGCTGATCGCCGCCGCCACCCAGGTGCCGGCCTGGCCGGCGAGGGCCGGCCCGAGCGCGGTCACCATGCCGCCGGCACCCCTGCCCGAGGACAGGTTGCCGTCGTCGTCGACCTCGAACTGGACAGGACCGCGGTTGGACGCCACCACCAGCTCGGCCATCGTTCGCGAATCCCGCCTTTCGCCGTGGGTGGGAACCCGTATGCTCCTAGTTGCATCCTGGCATTCCAGAACGCGGCGGTCGACCGGATCCGAGGGCGCGAAGCATGACCCAGATCGGCGAGGAGGTGCGGCGGGCAACCCTGCTCCAGCCGCCGCCGCACCGCCCGTCGCCCTACGAGCGGTTCGTCCGCATCGGCATCATGGCCTGGTCCGGCATCGGCGTCATCATCCTTGCCTACCTGCTGCTACGGCTGATGGTCTACGTCAACCCGATCGTGCCGCCCCTGCTGATCGCGGTTGCCGTCGTCTACCTTCTCAACCCGCTCGTCTCGGCCCTGGAGCGGCGGGGGGTGCCGCGGGTGGCGGGAGCGGGCATCGTCTACCTCCTGTTCCTGTGCATCGTCGCCCTGGTCGTCTCGCTGCTCGTTCCCGTCGTGACCAGGCAGGTCACCGCCGTCGTCGACCACTTCCCCGACTACCTGGCCGACGGCCAGGCCGCCGTGCGGCGGCTGGGCGCACGCTTCGGCCAGGAGCCCAACTTCCGGCTGGACGCCGAGCAGGTCAGGGACTGGCT
>DATHIG010000821.1:0-16165 GCA_035490035.1 Actinomycetes bacterium | reverse complement strand
CCGCGGCCGCGCAGTTCCGCTTTAAACAGATCGGACGCAACCAGCCAGCGCGCTTCAACGACTTCCTGGCCGGGCTGCAGGCGACCAGCCGGCCGACCATGCACTTCCTGCACCTGCTGCTGCCCCACCAGCCCTGGCGCTACCTGCCGTCGGGCAACGAGTACAACTTCAAGACCTTCGGGCGTGGCTTCAAGAGCGAGCAGATGCCGGCCCAGGTGGTCGAGCTGAACCATGAGCGGCATCTGCTGCAGCTCGCCTACACCGACGGGCTGGTCGGGCAGGTGATGGACCAGCTCAAGGCGCAGGGCATGTGGGACAAGTCGCTGGTGGTGATGGGGGCCGACCACGGCGAGGGCTGGGTTCCCGGGGAGAAGCCCCGCAGCCTGGGCAAGACCAACGCACCCGACCTGCTGTGGGTGCCGCAGTTCATCAAGGCCCCCGGCCAGGACAACGGCGTGGTCGACGACCGCAACTGGGAGCAGGTCGACCTGCTGCCGACCATCGCCGACCTGGTCAACATCAAGGTGCCCTGGACGATGGAGGGCGTCTCCCAGACCGGCCCGCCGACCCGCCAGCGCTCCGACAAGTGGTGGTACGACATCCCCGGCCACCGGGAGGTCCGCGACGGGCCCTCCAACTGGAAGGTGGTGCTGCAGGGCGAGACCGACACCCTGGTGCGGGCGTCGGAAGGCGTGCGCGGCCTGTACCGCTTCGGCTCCTTCGCCGACCTGGTCTATCGCGACCCGGCGTCGGTCGGCCCGATCGGCGGCGACCCGGCCACCGCCACCCTCGACGACTTCCGGCTATACGGGCAGATCAAGCCGACGTCGGGGAAGATCCCGGCGCTGGTCTCGGGCAAGCTGACCTCGCCGCCGCCGCCCGCCGGCAGCACCGTGCTGGTCGCCGTCAACGGCAAGATCGGCGGCGAGTCCAGGCTGTTCCCCGAGCGCCCCGGCGAACCGGCGGCCAAGTTCGCCGTGATCACCCCCGACTTCCTGTACAAGGCTGGCGACGGCCGCCGCCAGCTCCAGGTCTACGTCGTCGACCGGAGTGGCGGCCAGCCGCGCCTGCAGCCGGTTACCGTGTCGGGCGAGTAGCGCCGGACCGGGCCGGGGCCGCCTCGGCCTCCTCGGCGCCGAGACCGGTGAGGGCCCGCACCCGCAGCTCCTCGTACATCTCCTCCGAGGCCGGTTCCCGCGCGCTCATGGTGCCGAGCCAGGCGGCCACGAAGCCGAGCGGGATCGAGACGATCCCGGGGTTCTCCAGCGGGAACAGCGGGTCGGAGCCCTTGAAGATCAGCCCCTTGGCGCCCATCACGTTCGGCCCGATCACCACCAGCAGCAGCGAGCCGACCAGCCCGACCAGGATCCCGATCACCGCGCCCCTGGTGTTGAACCGCTTCCAGTACAGCGAGAACAGGATGGTCGGCAGGTTGGCGCTGGCGGCCACGGCAAAGGCCAGCCCGACCAGGAAGGCGACGTTCTGCCCTCGGGCGAAGGAGGCCAGCACGATCGCGATCGCCCCGATGACCAGGGCGGTGATGCGCGCCACCCTGACCTCGGCCGCCTCGTCCCGCCCCTGGCCCCTTCGCATGACGTTGGCGTAGAAGTCGTGGGCGAAGCTCGAGGAGGCGGTGATCGTCAGCCCGGCCACAACGGCCAGGATGGTGGCGAAGGCCACGGCGGCGATGAAGGCCAGGAACAGGTCGCCGCCGAAGCTGCCCTCGCCGCCGCCGATCGTCTGGGCCAGCAGCGGCCCGGCCATGTTGCCGGCCGCGTCCGCCTCCTTGATCCGCGCCTGGCCGACCAGGGCGGCCGCGCCGAAGCCCAGGAAGGTGGTCAGGATGTAGAAGCTGCCGATGATGCCGATCGCCCAGATGACGCTCTTGCGGGCCGCGTTGGCGGTGGGCACGGTGTAGAACCGGATCAGGATGTGGGGCAGCCCGGCCGTGCCCAGCACCAGGGCCAGGCCGAGCGAGACCAGCTCGATGGTGCTGGTGAAGCGCAGCCCGGGGGCCAGGAAGGCGTCCCCCTTGCCGCTGGCCGCGGCCGCGTCGGCGAACATCCTGTTCATCGAGAAGCCGAACTTGGCCAGCACCAGGAACGTCAGGAGCAGCGTCCCGGCCATCAGCAGGACCGCCTTGACGATCTGGACCCAGGTGGTGCCGATCATCCCTCCGAAGGTGACGTAGATGATCATCAGCACCCCGACCCCGGCGATGGCCAGGATCGCCGCGGCGTCCCCCTCCAGCCCGAGCAGCAGCTTGACCAGGGCCCCGGCCCCGACCATCTGGGCGATCAGGTAGACGATCGACACCCCGACGGTGGACAGCGCGGCCGCCGAGCGCACCGGCCGCTGCCGCATGCGGTAGGCGAGCACGTCGGCCATGGTGTACTTGCCGGAGTTGCGCAGCAGTTCCGCGACCAGGATGAGCACCGTCAGGTAGGCGACCAGCCAGCCGACCGAGTACAGGAAGCCGTCGTAGCCGAACAGCGAGATCAGCCCGGCGATGCCGAGGAAGCTGGCCGCCGACATGTAGTCGCCCGAGATCGCCACGCCGTTCTGCCAGCCCTTGATGCGGCGGCCGGCGGAGTAGAAGTCGGCCGCGGTCTTGGTCTGCCTGGAGGCCCACATGGTGATGCCGAGGGTGATGACGACGAAGACCACGAACAGGGTGAGGGAGAGCGTCTGGTGGCTCACTCGGCCGCCTCCTTGATCTGCTGCTCGCGGAACTTCTCGCGCAGGTCGGCGGCCAGCGGGTCGATGCGGCGGGCCGCCCAGCGCGAGTACACCCAGGCGACCAGGAACGCCATCAGGAACTGCGACAGCGCGAACAGGTAGCCGAAGGTGAACTCCCCGAACAGCTTGGTGCCCATCAGGTCCGGCGAGGTCCCGGCCAGGACGTTGAGGGACATGTAGTAGATCAGGAAGAAGGCCGTCGCCGGCCAGACGAAGCGCCGATGGCGTCTCTCCAGCTCCACCATCTCCGGGTCCTTGCCGACCGCCTCGGTGGCGGTCACCGCCTTGTCCGTCGACATCCGGCCGGTGGCCGGCGGCCTGGAGGCGTCACGGGGGTCGTTGGCCATGTGCCCTCCTTGGTCGGGAGCGCCCAGCGTCGGGCGCAGCAGCCGAAACGAGCGGAGACCCCATACCCGGTGATCCTGCACGTTATGCGCGCTCGCGCAGGTGACAGCGCGACCCATGGTCTGTCCCGCCGGGCGTCGGCCGCGCTGGCCCACCGGCTGATGGTCTGAGCGATCAGGGGCCCGAGGCCGCCGAGGCCCGAGCCGACTCGCCGAGGATCGCCGCAACGGCGGCGTCGGTGTCGCGCAGGTCCGGCAGCACCGCGTCCGCGGCGGTCTCCTCCAGCTCGTCGAGGCCGTAGGGGCCGGTGGCGACCGCGACCACCCGGGCGCCGCCGGCGCGGCCGGCGACGACGTCCAGCGGAGTGTCGCCGACCAGCACGGTGGCGGTGGCGTCGAAGGCCGTCCCGTACTTGCGCTCGGCCTTGCCCCTGGCCACCTCGACCAGGCTGGGCCGGTGCCGGTGGTCGGAGCCGAATCCACCGACCTCGAAGTCGAGGTAGCCGTCGAGGCCGAAGCTGGCCAGCTTGAGCAGGGCGTTGGGCTGCACGTTGCCGGTCAGCAGCGACTGCACCACCCCATCGGCGCGGCCCAGCGCCGCCAGGACGTCCCGGGCGCCGGGCAGGGCCCGTCCCCGCTCCCGGATCACCACCGCCTTGGCGGCCAGGGCCGTCACCAGCGCCTCGCTGAACGCCGGCAGGTGCCGCTCTCCCTCCGCGATCTCGTGCGCGGCCAGCAGCTCAAGGGCGATCTCGGGGTCGGTCCGCCCGGCCATGGACAGCATGCGGGCCGCGACCTGGTCGGGGGCGCGCCCCAGGACAGCCTGGAACGCCTCGGCGAAGATGTCACGGCCGACCTCCCCGGCCTGGACCAGGGTGCCGTCGATGTCCCAAAGGACCAGGCGCACGTCCTTACCGCTTGGCCAGCTCGGCCCGGTGGGCGGCGGCCCGGCCACCGCCGCCGGCGGCCAGCGCCGGGTAGGACGGGACCACATACAGGTGGATGCGGTTGTCGAGGAAGTCGGAGAAGGCCAGCAGCCTGCCGTCGGCCGACACGTCCAGGCCGGTCGTCTGGTTGCCGCCGACGATGGCGTCCAGGACCTTGCCGCTGGCCGTGTCGATCGCCAGCACCGACCCCCACTCCGGGCCGGGCAGGTAGTAGGAGGCGCCGTTGCGGCCCCGGTTGGAGACGTACAGGACCCGGCCGTCGGCGGTCAGGTCGATGGTGTTGGGGAGGTTGTCGGTGGCGGCCAGCTTGCGAACGCGCTCGCTCGCCAGGTCGACGACGAATGCCTCGTTGGTCCCCATGTCACCAGCGTACAGGCGCTCGCCCTCCCGGTCGCCGACCAGGTGGCGCATGGCCCCGCCGGTGTGCAGCAGCGTCCTGGCCTTCCCGCTGGCCAGGTCGATCCGCTGCAGCTCCCCGCCCTCGAAGCCGGCCACATACAGCCGGGTGCCGTCGGCGGTCGGCCAGAGGCCGCGCGGCGTGCGCACGGTCTTCAGCAGCCGCCGGACCCGACCCTTCCGGAGATCGATCTCGGAGACGTCGCTCGACACCCAGTTGGCCACATAGAGGGTGCGCTCGTCGGGGGAGAGGGCCATGACCTTGCTCCAGTTCCCCCTGGTGGCGAGCTGGCGGCGGACCCGGAGGCTGCGGCGGTCGATCTCCCACACCGAGGCGGTCTCCATCTGGCTGGCGTACACGGTGCGACCGTCGCGGGTGAACAGGACCTCGACCGCGCCGTGCTCGCCGAGCCGGATCGCCCGGCGCTTGCGCAAGGTGGTGGCGTCGAACACCTCGACGCCTCGACCGCCGAGCAGCGAGACCCACAGCTCGCGGCCGTCCGGCGAGAAGGCCACCTGCTTGGGGTTCGACCCGCTGCGCAGCTCGCCCAGCTTGTGGTGGAGCAGGCCCTTCGGGTCCAGCCACAGGTCCACCGACCGGTGGCGGTCAAGGATGACCCGCTGGACCAGCCGGTTGTACCCGGGCCGGGCGACGGCCAGCTCGAGGGTGCCGCCGGTGAGCGTGCCCCGGAACGGGGTCGTCGCCCGGCGGGTCGCCCCACCCGCGGCCCGGATGGAGAGCGAGGCCCCCGGCGGGTGGGTGGTCACCCGCAGGCGCCAGGTCCGCTCCTCAAGGCGGCGCTCGGCGTCGGCGGCCGCCTCGGCGACGTCGACCTGAGCCGGGCGAGCGGCCACGGGCCGTGCCGCCGTCGGCGCGGCCTGGGGCCTGCCGCGCAGCCAGAGGGCGCTTCCGCCCACCACCAGCAGCAGGACCAGAAGCAGCGCGCTCCTGGCGAGTCGCCGGCGCCGCCCTGGCGACAGAGGCTCCATTTCCGCAATTCCACGGTTGATGGCTGAACGCGACATACCATACCGCGGGCGCAGGACCGTGAAGGGGACGCCGGGCACGGTAGAGACGGGAAACGCTGGGTACCAAGCGAGAGTCGAACCGGGTGGACGGTCCGAGGACCCCGGCGCCCGCCCGGAGCTGCATCACGTAGAGGAGGCCGCGTGGCGGACGCTCGGGTGCTCGCGCTCGACCTGGGCACCTCGTCGGTGCGGGCGCTGGTCTTCGACGGAGGCGGGGTCGCGCTCCCCGACGTCCTGGCCAGGCGGCCGACCCACCTGGAGCTGACCGACGACGGCAAGGCCGAGCTGGACCCGGACGAGGTGGTCGCCGCCATCGGCGAATGCCTCGACGAGCTGGCCGCCCGGGGCGAGCTGGACGCCGTCGAGCAGGTCGCCACCTCCTGCGCCTGGCACTCGGTGATCGCCCTCGACGGCCACGGCCGGCGGCAGACCGGCGCCCTCACCTGGGCCGACACGCGGGCCTGGCCGCTGGTGGCCGAGCTGCGGTCGCGCGCCGACCTCGACCGCCTGCACGCCGTCACCGGCACCCGGCCACACGCGCTGTACTGGACGGTGAAGCTGCCCTGGCTGGCCCGGGAGCTCTCCCCCGCGCCGGCCAGCTACCTGGGGCTGTCCGAGTACGTGACCGGCGAGCTGCTCGGCGACCAGCGTGCCTCGCCGTCGATGGCCTCGGGGACCGGGCTGCTCGACCTGGGCGCGGCGGCCTGGGACGGCCCGGCGATGGAGCTCGCCGGGGTGGACGAGCGCGCCCTGCCGGTGCTGGCCGGGAAGGGCTGGACGGGCCGGCTCGAACCGGACGGCGCCCGCCGCTGGCCGATGCTGGCCGGGGCGACCTGGCACCCGGTGACCGGCGACGGAGCCGCCTCCAACGTCGGCGCCGGCTGCGTCTCCCCCGACCGGGTGGCCATCAACCTCGGCACCTCGGCCGCGATCCGTGCCGTCCAGCCGGCCGACGAGGCCGGGCCGCTGCACCGGGAGCTCTGGCGCTACCTGGTCGACGACCGCCGGGTGGTGAGCGGGGCCGCCTTCTCCGGGGCCGGGAACCTCTACTCCTGGCTGCGGCAGGTGACCACCCTGCCGGCCGAGGGATCGGTCGAGGACGCGCTGGCCACGGTCCCGCCCGGGTCGAGGGGCGTGGTGGTGATGCCGTACCACGCCGGCTCCCGGCCGCCGCTCGACCTTGCCGCCGGGTCGGGAGCGATCACCGGCATCTCGCTGGCCACCACCGCGGTCGAGATCCTTGCCGCCACCCTGGAGGCCGTCTGCTACCGGCTGGCCGCCGGGTTCGATGCACTGGCGGCCACACTCCCGGGTGAACCGCAGGTGGTCGCCTCCGGCGGGGCCGTGGTCGCCTCACCCTGGTGGCAGCAGACCCTCGCCGACGTGCTCTGCCGCCCCGTCCGGGTGGTCGACGAGCCGGAGGCGTCCGCTCGGGGCGCGGCCCTGCTCGCCCTCGGCCAGACCACCGAGCCGGCAACCGTCCGCGTGGTCGAACCTCGCCCCGACGCCGCCAAGGCCCAGCGGGCGGCCAGGGCCCTCCACGAAGACCTCGCCAACCGCTTAGGCTACGGCTGACCCCGACCATGGCACAGGCGCTCCTGGGTGGCCGTGGCGGGAGCCGGAGCGCCCCCACATGGATCAGGGACAACGGGACAAGGAGACACGCCGTGACCGATCAAGAGGACCAGTTGGGGCGCCAGCAGTTGCCCGGCGACCTGGACCCGCACGAGATGGCCGACAGCGTCGAGGACGAGCTGGTGGCCGAGGAGGGTGTCGAGCTGGGCCTCGACCCCGATCTGGCCCTGTTCGCGGCCAGGGACGAACTGGAAGAAGGCGCGGAGCCGCCCGGGTAAGTTACGCTCTGTTCCATATGGAACGCGCACTCATCACCGGCATCGGCACCGTCAACCCGCTCGGGTTGGACGCCCCGTCGACCTGGGAGGCGATGCTGGCCGGGCGCAGCGGCATCGACACCATCGCCGCCTTCGACCCGTCGGCCTACCCGGCCCGCATCGCCGGCGAGGTCCGTGGCTTCGACCCCGAGTCGGTGGCGTCGCGCAAGGACGCCCGCCGAATGGACCGCGGGGTGCTGTTCGCCGTCGCCGCCAGCGACGAGGCGGTGGCCGACTCGGGCATCGACAAGCTCGACCCGGAGCGCACCGGTGTGGTCGTCGGCTCGGCCATCGGCGGCATCGGGATCGTCGAGGAGCAGCAGCGCATCCTGATGGAGAAGGGACCAGGCAGGGTCTCGGCCACCTTCCTGCCCAACTGCCTGGTCGACACCGCCACCAGCTACATCGCCACCAAGCTCGGCGTGGTCGGCCTCAACTTCGCCGTGGTGTCGGCCTGCGCCACCGGGTCGCACGCCATCGGCGAGGCCGCCGAGCTGATCCGGCGGGGTCGGGCCGACGTGATCCTGGCCGGCGGCACCGAGGCCTGCGTCACCCCGCTGGTGCTGGCCGGCTTCTGCCAGATGCAGGCCCTTGCCCCAGGCAACGACGACCCGCCGGCCGCTTCCCGCCCCTTCGACCGCGCTCGCTCCGGCTTCGTGATCGCCGAGGGCGCCGCGGTCGTCCTGCTCGAGTCGGAGTCCAGCGCCCGTGCCCGCGGCGCCAAGGTCTACGCCGAGGTCGCCGGCTACGGCGCCTCCAACGACGCCTTCCATGTGGCCACCCCGCACCCGGAAAGCCGCGGGGTGATCCACATGTTCGCCGACGCCCTGCGCTCGGCAGAGGTCCGGCCGGAGGAGGTCGGCTACATCAACGCGCACGGCACCGGCACCCCGCTGGGCGACCCGGCCGAGACCCGGGCGATCCGCCAGGCCTTCGGCGGCCACGCCGACGAGCTGGCCGTCTCGTCCACCAAGTCGATGACCGGCCACCTGTTCGGCGCGGCCGGCGCCCTCGAGGCGATCGCCAGCGCGCTCGCCCTGCGCGACCAGGTCCTGCCCCCGACCATCAACCTCGAGGACCCGGACCCAGCATGCGACCTCGACTACGTACCCCTGAAGGCCCGGGAGGCCCAGTTCGACGTGGCCATCTCGAATTCAATGGGTCTGGGCGGCCACAATGGCGCCGTCGTCCTTCGCCGCGCGAGCTCCTGAGACGACGCCGCGAATCGGTCGCACAAGCCAAGGCGGCGGCCGCCGAGCGGCCTGTCCACCTCTCCATGCCCGACCTGCTCCGCGAGGCCCTGCACAGCCCGCGTGAGCTCGCCCTCATGATGGCCGCGCTGGTGGTCGCCATGGTCGTCACCGCCCCCCTCCCCACCTACATCTGGGGCCCGACCGCCCTCCTCATCGCCGCCATCCCCGGCACGGTGCTCATGAACCGGGTCCGGGCCCGCGCCGAGGCCAGGGCCCGCCGGAAGGGAACCGGCGGCGTCTAGAGGACTCGGACGGTGCCGTCGGGGTGACCGACCAGGACCTCGTCCGGGGGGTCGAGGAACAGGCCGTGCTCGACCACGCCAAGGGTGGCCTTGATGGCGGTGGCGAGGACGGCAGGGTCCCCCTCGGGAAGGACGCAGTCGAGGATGTGATGGCCCTCGTCGGTGACCACGGGGGTACCGGCGCCGGTCTGGCGGAGGGTGGCCGATCCGACCAGGTCGAGCAGACGCCGGCGGGTGGTCGGCCAGGCGAACCGGACCACCTCGACGGGGAGGGTGTGGGTGGCGCCGAGACGATCGACGAGCTTGGGCGCCTCGACGACGATCACGACCCGGCGGGCGGCGGCGAGCACCAGCTTCTCGCGCAACATGGCGCCGCCGCCGCCCTTGAGGAGCGCGCGGCGGGGGTCGACCTCGTCGGCACCGTCGATGGCCAGGTCGAGGGCGAGGTCGCCGTCGAGGTCGACCAGCTCGATGCCGGCCGCCCTGGCCCTGGCCTCGGTCCTGACCGAGGCGGCAACGGCCCGGAGCGGGGTCCCCCGCCAGGTCGCGGCCAGCAGGTCGACCAGGGCGAACACCGCCCGGCCGGAGCCGAGGCCGATGGTCATGCCCGGCTCGACCCGGGTGCGGGCGGCGGCCGCGGCCGCCGCCCGTGCCGGGTCGTCGAGGATCCCGCTCACCCGGGGACCCCCCGCCAGCCGGTGGTGCCGGCCTCGGCGATCTGGGCGCCGGAGCCCTCCTGCTCGTTCCAGAGCAGGATCGCCAGCCACTCGTGCTCGGTGCCGAGGACCGAGAGGCTGGCCGTGCCCAGGAACAGGTGGCGGGCGGCGACGGGCGGCAGGCCCAGGTAGCACGCGGTCAGGATGCGGAGCTGGTGGCCGTGGCCGAACAGCATGGTCCGGCCGGAGCCGCCGGCCAGCTCATCGAGCAGTGACCGGGCCCGCCCGGCGGCGGCCTCGACCGACTCCCCGCCGGGGCAGCCGTCGCGGAACAGGTCCCATCCGGGCCTGCCAGCCCGGATCTCCGGGGTGGTCAGGCCTTCGTACTCGCCGTAGTCGAGCTCGAGCAGGGCCGGGGTCGTCTGGAGGCCGTCACCGAAGCCGGCCAGCTTGGCCGTTGCCACCGCCCGGGTGAGCGGGCTGGACAGGACCCGGTCAACCTCGAGGCCGCGCAGGTGGGCCCCGATGGACCTGGCCTCCGCCTCGCCGACCGGGCTGAGCGGCAGGTCGGTGCGGCCCGTGTGCCGCCGCGCCCGCGACCACTCGGTCTCGCCGTGCCGGATCAGGTACAGCTCCACAGCATCCCCTCCTAGCGCGGCGGTCATGTATCCGGCGCCGCATGCAGCGCCGGACCATTCGTGCAGCCGTGCAGCTTGCGCGCCGCCACCGGCGCCACGCACTCCCCTCGAACCCGGATACTTGACTGGCGCTCTCGCGCGGGACGGTAGCATCTGGGCAGGCGCCAGAGAGGAGGTCCGCGCGATGATGGACTACCCGCTCACCGTCCGGAGCATCTACCAGCGGGCCCGGATGCTGTTCCCCGGCAAGCAGCTCGCGACCAGGCGGCCGGGAGGCGTGCAGCGCACCACCTACGGCGAATGGGCCGAGCGGGTGGCCAGGCTGGCCGGCGGGCTGCGCGGGCTTGGGGTCGGGCCGGGCGACCGGGTGGCCACCTTCTGCTGGAACCACGACCGCCACCTGGAGGTGTACTTCGCGGCGGCGATGATGGGTGCCAGCTACCACACGCTGAACATCCGGCTCGGCGGCGACCAGCTCGCCTACATCGTCAACCACGCCCGCGACAAGGTGCTGGTGACCGACGCCGAGCTGGCCCCGGCGATCGGCCCGGTGCTGCCCAGCCTTGACACCGTCGAGCACCTGCTGGTGCTGGACGGGGCCGACGAGGAACGGCCGGTGCTCGGCTTCGTCTCCGAGCACGGCTACGAGGAGCTGGTCGAGCGCTCGGCCCCGATGCGCGACTGGCCGGACCTGGACGAGGACCAGACGGCCGGCATCTGCTACACCTCGGCCACCACCGGCAACCCCAAAGGCGTCGCCTACCCCCACCGGGCGCTGTTCCTGCACTCGCTGATGGTCGGCCTGGTCGACACCGCCGCCATCTGCGAGCGGGACGTGCTGCTCCCGATCGTGCCCATGTTCCATGTCAACGCCTGGGGGATGCCGTTCGCGGCCACCTGGTACGGGGCCGGCCAGGTGTACGGCGGGCCGGCCCCGACCCCGGCCGACTACCTGCGGCTGATCCGCGAGGAGGGCGTGACCGTATCCGCCGGCGTGCCAACGGTCTGGCTCGGCATCTTGCAGCTGCTCGACCAGCAGGGCGGCGACCTCGGCCGTCTCCGGCGCATCATCTGCGGCGGCTCGGCAGCCCCGGTCTCGATGATCCGCGCCTACGAGGAGCGCTTCGGCGTGGAGTTCATCCACGCCTACGGCATGACCGAGGCGACCCCGGTGACGCATTTCTCGCGGCTCAAGTCGACCATGGGCGATCTGCCGGTCGAGGCCCGCTACGGGTACAAGGCCAAGCAGGGGCTGCTGGTGCCAGGGCTGGAGCAACGGGTGGTGGACGCCGACGGCGACCCGGTCCCGGCCGACGGCAAGTCCATGGGCGAGCTGCAGCTCCGCGGCCCCTGGATCGCATCGGAGTACCTGGACGACGAGCGCTCGGCCCAGACCTTCGTCGACGGCTGGTACCACACCGGCGACGTCGCCACCCTCGACGGCGAGGGCTATCTGCAACTGGTGGACCGGACCAAGGACCTGGTCAAGTCCGGCGGCGAGTGGATCTCCAGCGTCGAGCTGGAGAACGCCCTGATGGGCCACCCCGAGGTCGCCCAGGCGGCGGTCATCGCCATCCCCGACGAGAAGTGGGGCGAGCGCCCGATGGCCGTTGTGGTCCGCAAGCCCGACTCGGACGTGGGCGAGGCCGAGGTGGTCGCCTCGGTCGCCGGCAAGTTCCCCAAGTGGTGGCTGCCCGAGCGGGTCGAGTTCGTCGACGAGATCCCCATGACCGCCACCGGCAAGTTCTCCAAGCGCCTGCTGCGCGAGCGGTTCGTCGGCAGCGTCCACGAGGAGGAGGGTTCCGACGAACGCTGACCAGCCCCGCGACCCGGGGGCCGACCCGGCACCGGCGCTGGCCCGGCGGCTGTGGCGGGACACCGTCGCCACCCTTGAGCTCTACACCGTCTACCTGGGCGAGCGCCTCGGCCTGTACCGGGCCCTGGCCGGGGCCGGTCCGGCGACCTCCGCGGAGCTGGCCGGCGCAACCGGCACCGTCGAACGCTACGTGCGGGAGTGGCTGGAGCACCAGGCGGCCAGCGGGCTGCTGGCGGTCGACGACCCGACGGCCGATCCGCTGGCCCGCCGCTACCGGGTCCCTCCCGAGCACGTCCCGGTCCTGGCCGACCCGGACGACGTCCGGTACCAGGCCTACCGGGGCGTGGAGATGGTCCGGGCCGGCCGGCCGCTCCCCCAGCTGGTGGAGGCGTTCCGGACCGGCGGGGCCCCGCCGCCGCTGCCGTGGGAGCCGGAGGGCAGGGCAGAGTTCAACCGGGCGCTGTTCGTCAACCTGTTGGGCCGGGAGTGGCTGCCGGCGATCCCGGAGGTCGACCGGCGGCTGCGGGCCGAACCGCCGGCCCGCGTCGCCGATGTCGCCTGCGGTACCGGCTGGTCGAGCATCGCCATGGCCAGGGCGTACCCGAAGATCACCGTGGACGGTCTGGATCTCGATCCGGACGTGATCACCGCGGCCACCGAGAACGCCCAGGAGGCCGGGGTGGCCGACCGGGTGCGGTTCGCGGTCATCGACGCCGCCGACCCGGGCCTGCCCGGCCGCTACGACCTGGTGACGATCTTCGAGGCCCTGCACGACATGTCGCGGCCGGTGGATGCCCTGCGGGCGGCTCGCACCATGCTCGCCGAGGGCGGGTCGGTGGTCGTCGCCGACGAGCCGGTGGAGGACGAGTTCACCGCCCCGGCACCCGAGCAGGACCGGTACGCCTACGGCTGGAGCGTGGTGTCGTGCCTGCCGAGCGCCATGGGCGACCCGGAGACGGCCGCGACCGGGGCGGTCATGCGCCCGGCCACCCTCGCCCGCTACGCGGAGGCGGCCGGATTCCGGAATACGGAGGCGCTCCCGGTGCAGGCCGAAGCCTTTCGCTTCTACCGGCTGCTTCCCTAGCGAGCGTGGGCCCTGGCCCCCACGGTGGAGGCCCACGAGCGCTCCTGACCGACCCTGTCGCTAGCTGCGGGCCTCGGCCAGCCAGCTGTCGAGGAGCCGGCCGGTGAGGCGTTCGTAGGCTTCCCGGTAGCGGGCGGCGGTGCCGGCGATGACGTCGGGGGGCAGTGGCGGGGCCGGGGGGCGGTGGTCCCAGTCCTGGACCTCGAGCCAGTCACGCACGTACTGCTTGTCGAACGAGGGCGGCGAGTGGCCCGGGGACCAGCCGCCGGCCGGCCAGAACCGGGAGGAGTCGGGGGTGAGGACCTCGTCGGCCAGCACCACCTGGTCGCCATCGAGACCGAACTCCAGCTTGGTGTCGGCCAGCAGGATGCCGCGCCTGGCCGCATGCTCGGCGCCGCGGCGGTAGACGGCCAGGGTGAGATCGCGCAGGCGTGCGGCCAGCTCGGGGCCGAGGGCCTCGGCCACCTGGGCCTCGGAGACGTTCACGTCGTGGCCGACCTGGGCCTTGGTGGCCGGGGTGAAGATGGGCGCCGGCAGCCGGTCGGCCTGGCGCAGGCCGGGCGGCAGCGGGACGCCGCAGACGGCTCCGGTGGCCTGGTAGTCCTTCCAGCCCGAGCCGACCAGGTGGCCACGGGCGACGCACTCGAACGGCAGCATCTCCAGGCGGCGGACCAGCATGGCCCGGCCGGCCAGGTGCCGCGCCGGCGGGGGCAGCTGGGAGGCCCGCCAGCCGGCCAGGTGGTTGGGAACCAGGTCGCCGAGCAGGTCGAGCCAGAACAGGGTCAGCGCGGTCAGCACCTCGCCCTTGCCCGGGACCGGGTCGTCGAGGACCACGTCGAAGGCGGAGATGCGATCGCTTGCCACCAGCAGCAGATGCCGGTCGTCGACCTCGTACAGGTCGCGGACCTTCCCGGAGCCGAGGGGCCTGAGCCCCTCGGGGGCCACGAGCTCGCTCACCGCAATGCCTCCAGTCGCTCGAACACCGGGCCGGCCCCGGCCACGAAGCGGGCCGGGTCGATGGCGGCGTCCAGGTCGTGCTCGGCCAGCGCCTCGGCGACGCCCGGCTCGGCCAGCAGCAGGTCCCGGAAGCCGCCCTTACCCTCCCAGGCGGCCATGGCCGCCCGCTGCACGACGCCGTAGGCGTCCTCCCTCGCCCAGCCGGCGTCGACCAGGGCGAGCAGGGCGGCCGACGACCCGGCGAGCCCCCCCGACGCCTCCAGGTTGGCCCGCATCCGCTCGGGGGATACCCGCAGGCCGGCGACCAGCCAATGGGCCCGTTCCAGGGCGTAGTCGAGCACGCAGCAGGCGTCCGGCAGCGCCACCCGCTCCACCGCCGAGTGGGAGATGTCCCGCTCGTGCCAGAGGGCGACGTCCTCCAGGCCGGCGACGGCGTAGCCGCGCAGCAGCCGGGCGAAGCCGGTGAGCCGCTCGGCCACGATCGGGTTGCGCTTGTGGGGCATGGCCGACGAGCCCTTCTGGCCCTCGGCGAATGGCTCCTCGGCCTCCCGCACCTCGGTCCGCTGCAGGTGGCGGACCTCGACCGCCAGCCGCTCGATATCGGCCCCGACCACGGCCAGGGTGGCCAGCAGCTCGGCGTGGCGGTCGCGGGCCACCACCTGGGTCGGGGCCGGCTCGGGAGCCAGGCCGAGCTCGTCCAGGACCTCGGCCTCGATCGCTGCCGGCAGGTTGGCGTAGGTGCCGACCGCGCCCGAGATGGTGCCGACGGCCACCGAGCGGCGGGCCGCGGCCAGCCGGTGGCGGTCGCGGTCGAAGGCGAACGCGTGACCGGCCAGCTTCAGCCCGAAGGTGGTCGGCTCGGCCGCCACCCCGTGGGTGCGCCCGAGGCACAGGGTGTCGCGGTGCTCGAGGGCCCGCTCGCGGGTGGCCGCGACCAGCCGGTCAAGTCGACGCGCCAGCAGGTCGCAGGCCCGCACCAGCTGCAGGGCCAGGGTGGTGTCGAGCAGGTCGGAGGAGGTCATGCCGTAGTGGACGTGCCTGGCCGCCTGGCCGGCACCCTCCCCGTAGGCGGTCAGGAAGGCGATCACGTCGTGGTGCAGCTCGGCGTCGAGCTGGTGGACCCGCTCCGGGGACGGGATCGGAGCCTCCTCGATGGCGGAGAGGTCGGCGGCCGGCACCAGCCCGCGCCGCGCCCTCGCCCTGACCACCGCCAGCTCGACCTCGACGAACAGCTGGAACCGGGTCGCCTCGCTCCAGATGGCGCCCATCTCGGGCAGCGTGTACCTGGGGATCATGGCGCTACAGCCGCAAGCCCTCGGCGAGCTGGTCCTTGAACTCCTGCAGCTGGAGCCGGAGCCGGGGGTCCGCGACGGCCAGGATCTGCACGGCCAGGATGCCGGCGTTGGCGGCCGCGTCCAGCCCGACGGTGGCGACGGGCACGCCCGACGGCATCTGCACCATGGAGTAGAGCGAGTCAAGCCCGGCGAGCTGGGGGGTGAAGATCGGCAGGCCGATCACGGGCAGGGTGGTGTGGGCGGCCAGCACCCCCGGCAGCGCGGCCGCCTTGCCGGCGGCGGCGATGATCACCTGGAGCCCCCGGTCGACGGCACTGGCCCCGTACTCGGCGACCCGGCGGGGGTCGCGGTGGGCGCTCAGCACCTCCATCTCGTACTCGACGCCGAACTTCTCCAGCATGACCGCCGCCGTCTTGGCCTTCTCCTCGTCGGAGGTCGAGCCGAGCAGGATCCCAACCCTTGGCGGCATGGAGGCTCCTTGATCTGGTCTTGGTCGGGGCATTCTAGACCGGATCTAGGGAAGCCCTCCGTGTTTGACCTCCGCGGCCGCCTCGACCAGGCCGAGGCGCTCCAGGGCGGCGACGATCCAGGCGTGCTTGGCCTTGGAGAAGGCCACCGAGTCGACCGTCCCGGAGGCGACGATGGCCCGCTTGAGCCGCGCGTACTCGTCGCGCAGGGCCGGGTCGGCGAGCAGGGCGTCCCGGAAGCCGCGCAGCGCCGCCACCTCGGGGCTGGATGCCGGCACCACGTGGATGTGGACCCGGAACGAGGTGTCGCCATGGCGGATGATCCCCTGCAGCATCGGGCGGGTCGGCGGGAACGCCGTCGCCACCGCCTGGCGTTGAAAGCCCAGCTCGAGCAGGTCGTCGGTGACCGC
>DATHIG010000820.1:0-2508 GCA_035490035.1 Actinomycetes bacterium | reverse complement strand
CAGGTGCTGCTCACCAAGACCACCTGCGACCTGGTGGCAGGGCGCCTGGGCGGCGGCTTTGGCCTGAAGCGGCTGGGGGATTTCCGGCTGCGCGATCTGGCCGGGCCAGAGCTCATCTATCAGCTGACCCACGCCGATCTCCCGGCCGGCTTCCCGCCGATCCGCACGCTTGCGGAGCGCGGCCCGCGCGCGCTGCCGGCGGGCACCACCTCGCTGGTCGGGCGGGAGCAGGCCGTCGACGAGCTGGCCGGCCTGCTCGCCCGGCCGGGCGTGCGGTTGGTGACGCTGACCGGGCCGGGCGGGGTCGGCAAGACCCGGCTGGCGCTGGCCGTGGGTGAACGGGCAGGTGGCCGCTTCGGTTCCGGCGCCGTGTTCGTCCCGCTGGCCGGGGTCACCGCTCCGGAGCTGGTTGTGGCCGGCATCGGCCGGGCGGTGGGCGCCGACCTGGTCGGGACGGGCGCGCCGCTGCAGGCCCTGGCCGAGCAGCTGGGGGACGGTGCCTGGCTGCTGATCCTGGACAACCTGGAGCAGGTCATCGACGCCGCCCGCGACCTGGACGAGCTGCTGGCCCGCTGCCCCGGGGTCGTCATCATGGCCACCAGCCGCACGGTCCTGGGGTTGCGGGCCGAGCGGGAGTACCCGGTCCCGCCGCTGCCGCTCCCAGCCGGCCCCGCCACCATGGCGCCGCAGGAGCTGACAGCGTCGCCGGCGGTGGCGCTGTTTGTGGATCGCGCCCGCGCGGTCTGGCCCGACTTCGCCCTCACCGAGGGCAACGCGGCGGCGGTGGTGGCGATCTGCCGCCGCCTGGACGGCCTGCCGCTGGCCATCGAGCTGGCAGCCGCGCGCACCCGGCTACTGGACCCCAGCGCGCTGCTTGACCGGCTGTCCAAATCGCTGGACGCGCTGGGAACAGGCACAGTCGACCTGCCCGAGCGGCAGCGGACCCTGCGGGCCACGGTGGAGTGGAGCGTGGGCCTGCTGGATGACGCGGAGCGGTCGCTGCTGGAGACCATGGCCGTCTTCGCCGGCAGCTGGACCGTCGAGGCTGCCGGTGAGGTCGCCGGGCTGGCGGAGGACAGGGCGCTTGAGCTGACCGAGGCGCTGGCCCGCCACAGCCTGGTCCAGCCCGACCGCACTGAGCGCGGCCCCCGCCTGCGGATGCTGGAGACCATCCGGGCGTTCGTCGCCGAGCGGCTGGCCGACCGTCCCGATGCCGCCGAGGTCGCGCGCCACCACGCCGACTACTACCGGGCGCTGGCCGCGCAGGCCGACCGGCCGCTGTGGGCCGGGCAGCGCGAGTGGTCCGAGAGGCTGCAAGCCGAGGCGGGCAACCTCGCCGCGGCCGTGCGCTGGTACCTGGCCCACGACCCCGGGCCGCTGCCGCACCTGTTCCGGGTCCTGTGGCTGTTCTGGGAGCTGCTGGACGCCTTGGGCGAGGTCCGCGCCTGGGTCGAACAGCTCCTGCCCGCCGCCGACACCCTCGACCCCCAGGCCCGCGCCGAGCTGCTGTGGACTGCGGCGGTCACAGCCGTCGAGATGGGCGACGACCCCGCGGCGCTTGCGGCCCGCCAGCGCCTGGAGCCGCTGCTGGACCAGGTCGGCGACCCGTTCCTGCGTGCCTTGTGCCAGCTGGCCCTGGTGTGGACCTCGACCATCGGCGAGGACTTGGACGAGACCCTCCGGGAGGCGTCAGCGAGCATGGCAGGGTTCCGCGGCCAAGACGCGCCCATGTGGACCGCCTCGGCCGCCCTCAGCGTCGGCTTGGTGGAGACGGCCGTTGGCCGCTACGACGACGCCTTGGGTCATCTGACGGAGGTGCGCGACCTGGCGGAGCGGTCCGACAACTCGTGGATCGGCGCCATGTCACGGGTGGGCCTGGGCACTCTAGCGTTGGTGCGGGGCCGGGCGGAGGAGGCCCGGACGCTGCTGGACGAGGCGCTGAGCCTGAGCCTGGCGGCCCGCAGCACCCGGAGCGTGACGATGTGTCTGGCCGCGTTGGCCCGGTGGGCACTGGTGGCGGGCGACCCCGAGCGGGCAGCGCTGGTGGCGGGTGCGGCCGAGGGCCTGCGCCGGCGGGCCGGGCTGCGGGCGTGGCCGATACTGCGGCAAGGAGAGTCCGACCTGGTGGCCCAGGTCCGGCAGACGCTCGGCGCCGACCATTTCGACCAGGTATTCGCGGTCGGCACCCGGCTCAGCCAGCGGGACGCGGTGGCCGCTGCCACGGCCGGCACGGCGCCAGCACCTGGCTGATGGTGTAACCGGGAGGCCACATCGAAGATGACCACGGTCCTTATCACGCAGTGCCTCCAGCGCGATTTCGTCGACCCCATCGGCCCACACGATCCCCTGCCCAACCTGCTGCACGTCGGCTACACCGAAGCGGCCCGCCTGCTCGGGCCCGAGCCGCCGGCGAGACCGCTGGCGCAGCTGATCAACTGGGCCCGCAGCCTGGCCACCGACGCCATCGACCTCATCCACATCCGCGACTGGCACGACCCCCGCAACCCC
>DATHIG010000819.1:0-10794 GCA_035490035.1 Actinomycetes bacterium | reverse complement strand
TGCCGCCTGGCCGACGGATCGAAGCCGGTGGTTGGCTCGTCGAGGAAGATCAGGTCGGGGTCGCCGACGATGCCGAGGGCGAGGTCGAGGCGGCGCTGCTGGCCACCGGAGAGGGTCCGGGAGCGGGCGTGGCGCTTGGAGGCCAGCCCGACCAGCTCGATCACCTCGGCCGGGTTCCGGGGGTGCGGGTAGTAGCTACCGAACAGGCCGACCAGCTCGGCGACGGTCAGCTCGCGGTCGATGCCGGCCGACTGCAGCACGATGCCGATGCGCTCCCGGAGGTCGCGCCCGCCGTGCTCCGGGTCGAAGCCGAGCACCTCGACCGAGCCGCCGGAGCGACTGCGGTAGCCCTCGAGCACCTCCAGCGTGGTCGTCTTGCCGGCCCCGTTCGGTCCCAGCAGGGCGAAGCACTCGCCCTCGGCCACCTCGAAGCTGACGCCGGCCACCGCCTCGACCGCCCCATACGCCTTGCGAAGGTCCTGGACCTGGATCGCCGCCACGAGCCTCCCTTGGTCAACGCGAGGAACGCTCCCCCCAACGGGCTCCCAAGGCCAGCCTCGATCCAGGTGGCTCGATCCATGTGGGGAGAGTTCGCTTCCCACGGCCCCCAAGAGCCTGTGCCCTGGCCCGCCTCAACTGTAGTCTCGGGGGTGTGAACAGACGACCCGAGCCGGAAGAGATGCGGGCGGCCGCGGTGGCGGCGGTGGAAGCGTTCGTCGCCGATGCCGGCGTGGCCGCCGAGGAGCTGGGCGACGGGCGCTGGTTCCTGCGCCTGGCCGGCGAGCGCAAGCTCGGGATCGGCGTCCACCTGGCCGTCGGCGACCGCACCCTGCGGGTGGAGTCGTTCTTCATGCGAGCCCCCGAGGAACAGCAGGAACGGCTCTACCGGGACCTGCTGCTGCGGCAGGCGACCAGCTACGTGCTCCGGTTCACCCTCGACGAGGCCGGCGACCTGTTCCTGGTCGGGCAGGTCCCGCTGCGGGCGGTGACCGCCGAGGAGGTCGACCGGGTGGTCGGCTCGGTGCTGGATCTCGCCGATGCCGCCTATTTGCCCGCGGTGGAGATTGGGTTCGCATCGAGCATTGCAGCCGAAAAAGCGTGGCGGGCGCGCCTGGCCGAGGGTTCCGCGCGTTCACCAGAAATTCCATCGAAGTAATTCTACCCGTCTCTACCTGGACATACGCATCTGACCAGGGGAAACGTCGCCTTGACGGGCCGGGTGCGGCCTTCTAGATTCCGCTTCGCCCCGAGGGGCCGACGCGGTTGGACTGGGAAATCCGGATAGGAGTTCCTGCTGGAAGGGCTGACGGGCCCGGACGGCGCGTCGCGGACGGCGGGTACGCGCAACCTGCTGCACCGTGACGAGGTCCAAGCGGCCTCTGGGTCGTAGGACGGGACTCTCTCGAGTCGTAGCTCGGGAAGGCCACGGGAGTTCCTTGGGGCGCCGATGACCCCCAGGGGCCCAATCGGCCGGGAGCAGGCGGGCTTGCCCGCCGGTCAACCGGACGGGGTTCCTGGGGGTCGTCACTCTTTCGCCTCAACCGTCTGTGGCCCGTAGACTCGCACCAAGTGTCCGCTGCAGCCTCCGGAGGCGCCCATGTCGCTCACCACCGACTCCGTCGTGACCGAGATGGCCAGGCCTGAGGGCGGGAACGTGCTCCTGCTGGTGATGGACGGCCTCGGCGGCTACCGGACCGCCGAGCGGGGCTCGGAGCTGACCGAGGCCACCACCCCCAACCTCGACCGGCTGGCCGGCGAGGGTTCCCTCGGCCTGCACGACCCGGTCACCCGCGGCATCACCCCCGGGTCAGGCGCCGGCCACCTGGGCCTGTTCGGCTACGACCCGCTGGCCTACGAGATCGGCCGGGGCGCCCTCTCGGCGGCCGGCATCGGCTTCGAGCTCCAGCCCGGCGACGTGGCCGCCCGGATCAACTTCTGCACCCTCGCCCCAGACGGGAAGATCGCCGACCGCCGGGCCGGCCGGCTCCCCACCGAGGAGGCGGCCGGCATCTGCAAGCTGCTGATGCGCGAGGTCCGCCTGGAAGGGGTCGAGTTCTTCCTCCAGCCCGAGCGGGAGCACCGCGGCCTGCTGGTGTTGCGCGGCGAGGGCCTGGACCGGGACCTGACCGATACCGACCCGCAGCGCGAGGGCGTGCCGCCGCTGGAACCGCAGGCTCGCTCGCCCGAGGCCAACCGGACCGCCGAGCTGGTCAAGCGCCTGCTCGACCAGGCCCGCTCCCTGCTCGCCGACCGCGAGCGGGGCAACTTCCTGCTCCTGCGCGGCTTCGACAGCGTCAAGGAGCTGCCGAGCTTCCCGGACCGCTACCAGGTCAGGGCGCTGGCCATCGCCGCCTACCCGATGTACGTCGGCATCTCGCGGCTGCTCGGCTTCCAGACCCACCAGGTCGACGGGGCCGCCCCCGAGGAGGTCGACGCCCTGGCCGAGCTGCTGCCAGCCCACGATTTCGTGTTCATGCACATCAAGAAGACCGACTCGGCCGGTGAGGACGGCGACTTCGACCGCAAGGTCGCCGCCATCGAGGAGGTCGACGCGCTCGTCCCGCGCATGCTGGACGCCGGGGTCGACGTCCTGGCCGTCACCGGCGACCACTCCACCCCGGCCCAGATGGCCGCCCACTCCTGGCATCCGGTCCCGGTGCTGCTGTGGGGCGGCACCGCCGCCGCCGACGGCCTGCCCGGCTTCGACGAGGTCAACTGCCGCCAGGGATCGCTCGGCCGCTTCGAGGCCAAGCACCTCATGCCCCAGCTGCTCGCCGCCGCCGGCCGCCTGGCCAAGTACGGCGCATAATTCATCGGCTCAAGAGGGCGAGGCCCGCAGCCAGCCGCGCCGTTGGGCGTTGAGGCAGGTGGGGGAAGGCTCCCCGCCTGGCCCGGGCCTGATGGCGGTGCAACCAACCAGGAAGCGAAGGAAGACCAAGCGGAGGAAGGTGCATGAAGGGCGTCATCCTTGCCGGGGGCACAGGGTCTCGGCTGCATCCGCTGACCCGCATCACCAACAAGCACCTGCTGCCGATCTACGACCGGCCGATGGTCACCTATGCCATCGAGACGCTGGTCTCGGCCGGCATCACCGAGCTCATGGTGGTCACCGGCGGCACCCACGCCGGCGAGTTCCTGCGCCTGCTCGGCAACGGCCACGAATACGGCATCGACCGGCTGCTCTACGCCTACCAGGAGCGGCCGGGCGGCATCGCCGAGGCCCTGGGACTGACCGAGCGCTTCGTCGACGGCGACCGGGTCGTGGTGATGCTGGCCGACAACGTGGTCGAGCGCAGCCTGCGGCCGGCCGTGGCCAACTTCCTGGCCCAGGAGTCGGGCGCCCGCATCGTCCTGGCCCGCATCGACGACCCGGCCCACCTGCGCCACCTCGGCGTCCCGGAGCTGGACACCAGCGGCCGGGTCGTCCGCATCCACGAGAAGCCCGACGACCCACCGAGCAGCTATGTGGTCACCGGCATCTACTTCTACGACGAGCACGTCTTCGACGTGATCCCGACCCTGCAACCGTCCGGCCGGGGCGAGCTCGAGATCACCGACGTGAACAACTCGTATGTCGAGCGGCGGTCGATGCAGTATGACGTCCTCGACGGCTTCTGGGGCGACGCCGGCGAGTCGATCGACGCCTACTACGAGGTCAACGACTTCGTCCGGGTCCACGGCGCCAACAAGGGGTGAAACGTCCGTATTGTGCGTCACCGGGCCTTGGTGCGGTAGAACCCGCAGATAGCTTCCGCACCCGAGGAGAGTGCCGCTCGTGGCCGTCGCCGGACCACCCCTGATCTCCGGGATCGTCGCCAACGACAAATGGCTGACACGGTTCCGGATGATCCTGGTCGCCATGCTCGGAGCGGCCGTCCTCGGCATCGCCTGCCTGGCCTTCTATACCAGCTTCGAGGCGATCCGCAGCTACGCGGTCCGCTCCCAGGGCATCGCTCCCGAGCACGGCTGGGCCGTGCCCCTGCTGGTCGACTCCTTCATCGTGGTCGCCACCGGCGCCGACCTGTGGTTCACCACCACCAGGCAGCGCCGTGCCTGGTGGGAGGCGTGGTGGCCGAAGCTGCTGCTGGCCGGCGCCGCCGGGGTCAGCTTCGTGCTCAACGTCGCCCATGCCGAGCCGACCTGGGCCGCCCGCGGAGTCGCCGCCATCCCGCCGGCCGCCCTCGTGCTCGGGGTCGAGCTGCTGATGATGGTGCTGCGGCGGGCCACCACCATCCGCGCCGCGCGCCTCCAGGCCGAGGCCGAGGCGGCGCAGGAGGCGGCCATGTCGGCTCCCCTGGCCAGGATCCAGATCGAGGCCATGCGCCGGCCCCGCCGCCCCGACACCGTGCTGACCGCCGCCCCCTCCGCCCCGACCGCGAGGCCCGCGGGTACCGAGGCCCGGGCCGGAGCGCTGCCACGGCCGGTGGTCCAGCGACCGGCGGCGGCCGCGGAACGGGAGCAGGGACGGATGCCGGCGGACACCTTCAGGCAGGCGGTCGCGGCGGCAAAGGGCGACGAGGGGCGGCCGCGACGCCGGCAGGCCCCCTACATGGTCGCCGCCGCCATCCTGGACGAGCGGGCCGACGGCGACCCGCTGGCCCCCGCCGAGCTGGCGGAGGCGATGGCCGCCCGCGGCGTCAACGTCGGCCTGTCCACCGCCCAGGCGCTCCTGCGCGAGCTGCGGCCACCCCTCTCGCCCCGCGTGTCCACCCGGCGGCCCAGCCGCGAGCCACGCGCCACCGGCGTCGACAACGGCGGCCGCCCAGCCACCCGCCCCCGCTAGGCAGCAGCTCAGAAGTCCTGAACGTAACTGGAGGCTGGTACCAGGAACGGGTCGCGGGGCTGCGCGCAAGTCTTTCCGTGACCTGCCTGGGGCCGTCCGGCCCTGGCGGTTCAGGGCCGGACGGAGGATGTCGAGACCGATCAGGGCGAGCTTGGATTGCCGAGAACGGTCGCCATCGGTCAAGCTGGGCAGGATGTTGGCGGGGGAGGGTCATGGGGAGGCTGTGCCCGTGGTCTATCTCGTGCGTCATGCCCATGCCGGCAGGAAATCGGAGTGGCGGGGCCCAGACCGGGCCAGGCCGCTGTCGGCCGAAGGACGCATGCAGGCCCTCGGGCTGATCGACCAGCTGCACGACCACCGGGTGCGCCGCGTGCTCACCAGCCCGGCCGTGCGCTGCCTGCAGACGGTCGAGCCGCTGGCCAGCCGGCGCGGCCTGGTGGTGGAGCCGAGCGACGCCCTCGGGGTCGACGCCCCGGCCGCCGGCGTGCTGGAGCTGTTGGCCAGCCCGGACCTGCACCAGACGCTACTGTGCACCCACGGCGAGATCATCGGCGAGGTGTTCGACCAGCTGCGGGACATCGGTATCGAGCTGTCGGACCGGCCCCGGTGGCCCAAAGGGTCGACCTGGGTCATCGGCCACGACGGCGGCCAGGCCTGGAAAGGCAGCTACCTGAGGCCGCTGCCGGTCGGGCCGGCCGCCAGGTCTCCGCTGCCACGGTGACGCCGGGGAGCGAGGAGGACGCGGGATGAAGGAGCGAGAGGCGAAGCTGGCCGCGCCGGTCGGCTTCGACCTGCCAGAGCTCGGCGGCCCCGACGACGGCTTCCTGGCCGAACCCCAGGCGCCGAGACGGCTACGGACCACCTACTACGACACCCCCGACCTCCGGCTGGCCCGCTGGGGTGCCAGCCTGCGACACCGGCCGGGCGAGGGCTGGACGGTGAAGCTGCCCGACAGCCAGGACGGGGTCCTGCTCGTCCGCGCTGAGCACGTCTTCCAGGGCGACGCCCGGAAGCCGCCGGCCGAGGCCGTGGCGCTGGTGCGGGCGTTCGTGCGCACCGCCCAGCTGTCGCCGACGGTGCGCATGCGCACCCTGCGCCGCCCCATCGAGCTGCGCGACCCCGCCGGCCGGAGGCTGGCCGAGGTGGTCGACGACGAGGTGCAGGTGCTGGACGGCCGCCGGATCGTTGGCCGCTTCCGGGAGATCGAGGTCGAGCTGGCCGAGGAGGCCGACCCCGGCGTGCTCGACCAGGTGCTGGACCGGCTGTTCCAGGCCGGAGCCCAGGCGGCCGAACCGACCCCCAAGTACCTGCGCGCGCTCAGCGGCCGCGAGCGCGCGCTCGGCCCGGAGGTCGTCGAGCCGGAGGTGGACGCCGAGGCCACCGTGGAGGCGCTGCTCCGCCACGACCTCGCCGCCAGCACCCTGCGGCTGTTCCGGCACGAGGCCGGGGTCCGGATCGGCGAGGACCCGGAGGCGGTGCATCAGGCCAGGGTGGCCACCCGCCGGGTGCGGTCAACCCTGCGGACGTTCTCGAGCCTGCTCGAACCGGAGTGGACCGACCGGCTCCGGGACGAGCTCAAATGGCTGGCCGACCTGCTCGGCGCGGTCAGGGACGCCGACGTGCTGCTGGCCCGGTTCCAGGAGCACCTGACGGCCCTGCCGGGCGCCGACGCCAAGGCCGGTTCCCGGCTGCTGGCCGGCCTGGTCGAGCAGCGCGAGACCGCCCGCCGGCGGCTGCTGCGCGGCATGGACGAGCCCCGCTACGCCGCCCTGCTCGACGACCTGGTCGCGGCCGCGGCCGCACCGGTGCTGCTGCCAGGGGCCGACCGTCCGGCTGCCGAGGTGATGCCGGCGCTGGTCGCCAAGCCGTGGAAGAAGCTGCGCAAGGCGGTGAAGCAGGCCGGTGACGACCCGAGCGACGACCAGCTCCACCAGATCCGCATCCGGGCCAAGCGCGCCCGCTACGCCGCCGAGGCGGTCGAGCCGGTGATCGGCAACCCGGCCGAGCGGTTCGCCGACGCCGCCGCCGACCTCCAGGAGGTGCTCGGCGACCACCACGACGCGGTCGTCGGTGAGCAGTGGCTGCGACAGGCCGCCGCCTCGGCCCGGCGCGACGCCGCGCTGGTGGCCGGGCTGCTGATCGCCGCCGAGCGGGCCAGCGCCGCCGCCTCCCGTGAGCGCTGGCGGTCGGTGTGGAAGGCGCTCGACCGCAAGAAGCTGCGTACCTGGCTCTGAGCTGACCGCCCCGGACCAGCGGGCCAGCGTCAGCGGGCATGCTGAAATAGCCGGGTGGACGGCGACCGGCGCGAGCCCGACTACCGCTTCTCCCTGGCCAACGAGCGGACCCTGCTGGCCTGGGTGCGGACCGCCCTCGCCCTGGACGCGGCCGGTCTCGGGGTGATCCGGTTCGCGCCGCCGCTGGGCGGCCCTGGTGGTCGCGAGGCAGTCGGCGCCATCCTGATCCTGCTCGGCGCCATCACCGCCTGGAGCGGCTATCAGCGTTTTCTCTCCGCCGACCGGGCCATCCGCGCCGGCACCCCGCTGCCGGCCCACGCCGCCCCCCGGATCCTTGCCGCCGCCTTGGCCGTGCTGTCGCTGGGCGTGCTGGCAATGCTCCTCGCCGAACGGCTCAGCTGACGGTCAGACCACCGGCCCGGGGGGGCCGGCAACCGGCAGGGTGACCGTGAAGGTGCTGCCGCGGCTGAGCTCGCTGTCGACCCGGACCGTGCCGCCGTGGGCCTCGGCGACGTGGCGGACGATGGCCAGGCCGAGGCCGGTCCCTCCGGTCTGGCGGGCCCTTGCCTTGTCGACCCGGTAGAAGCGCTCGAAGAGGCGGGGCAGCTCGGCGGCCGGGATGCCCTCACCGGTGTCGGCCACCTGGAGCACGGCTCGGCTCTCGGTGGCGTCCAGGCGGACGCAGACGGTCCCCTTGGCGGGGGTGTAGCGCAGCGCGTTGTCGATCAGGTTGGACAACAGCAGCCCGAGCTGGGCCCGGTCGCCACGCACAGCGACGTTGGGCTGCAGCTCGGTGCTGAGCCTGATGCGCCGCTCCTCGGCCCGGTCGGCGAGCAGCGCGACCATCTCCTTGGCCAGCCCGACCAGGTCGACCGGCTCCACGTAGAGGGTTCCCCGCTCGACCCGCGAGAGGTCGAGCAGGTCCCTGGCCAGGACGTCGAGGCGCTCGGCCTCCCGGCCGATCCGGACGGCGAAGCGGCGGCCGGCCTCCGGGTCCTCGGGCAGGGCGGTCAGCAGGGTCTCGGCAAGGGCCCGGACGGCCGCCACCGGCGTCTTCAGCTCATGGGAGGCGTTGGCCACGAAGTCGCGGCGCAGCACCTCGAGCCGGCGGCGCTGGGTGATGTCGGTCATGGTGACCACGATCCGCCCGGTCGGGCCCCGGTCGGCCAGGGGGAACGCGCGAAGGGCCAGGCTGCGGGGCTCCGGGAACACCACGGTCAGGTTGCCGACCACCGGCGCCCCCGCCTCGGCCGCCTTCTCGGCCAGTTCGCTGACCTGGGGGACGCCGAGCACCCGCTGGACCGGCAGCCCCGGACGCAGGTCGTCGGGAAGCCCGAACCAGGACCGGGCGGCCGGGTTGGCGACCAGCAGCCGGCCGGCGCCGTCCAGCAGCAGCACGCCGTCGTCGAGCGCATCGAGGATCTGACCGGCCCGGTCGCGTTCCTCGGTCAGGCCGTCGAGCCGGTCGCGCAGGCGGGTGGTGATGGCGCTCAGCTCGTTGGTCAGCCCCTGCAGGTCGTCCGGCTCGGTCCAGCGCCAGCTGGGAAGGGTGCTGTCGGCCAGGCGGTGGACGGTCCGGCGCAGGGCGGCGACCGGCCGTCCCACCGCCCTGGCGGTGAAGAAGGCCAGCACCACCGCCGCCGCCACCAGACCGACCCCGATCGCGATCAGGGTGGGCGTTGGCACGGTCGTCGATCGCTCCTAGACGCCCTCGAACCCGGCCCGGATCGCCTTGGAGGGCACCAGCTCCTTGACCTCGCCGGTGACGATGAACACCACCTGCTCGCCGATGTCAACCGAGTGGTCGCCGAGCCGTTCGAGATAGCGGGCGACCAGGATCATGCGGCTGGCCCACTCCAGCGCCCGGTCGTCGGTGGCCCGGTCGATCTGCCGGAAGATCTCGCTGTTCAGACGGTCAAGCGGCTGGTCGAGGATGGGCAGGCGCTCGGCCAGCTCCAGGTCGCGCCTGGCGAAGCAGGTCATGGCCGCGGCCACCATCCGCTGGGCCTGGGAGCCCATCTCGATCAGGGTGGACTGGATCTCGGGAACCGGCGGGTAGTCCTTGGTGATGCGCACGAACTTGGCCATGTTCACGCAGAGGTCGCCCATCCGCTCGATGTGCGAGTTGATGTGGAGCACACCGGCCACCAGCCGGAGGTCCTTGGCCACCGGGGCCTGCAGGGCAAGGGTGCGCAGGATCTCCTGCTCGACCTCGACGTAGAATCGGTCGATCTGGTCGTCACGGACGATGACCTCGTCGGCCAGGGTGGTGTCGAAGGAGGCCAGCGCCTCGAGGGTCCGCTCGAGCTGGCTCTGGACCAGCTGGCCCATCTGCAGCAGCTTCGCCTCGAGTCCCTCGAGGCGTTGTTCGAAGGTGGTGCGCACTCGGGACCCCCTGGGCACCGTGCCGGGCTCGGGTTATTCGTCGAGGTCATCGTACGCGCAGGTCGAACAGCGCGAGGTCCGGCAGGTGACCGGAAGGGAAACGGACGGTGAAGGTTTCCCATCGCTCGTTGCCGGAACGCGCTGTCCGTGGAATTTTGGAGTCATGCCGAAGGTGATGGTCGTCGACGACGAGGAGTCGCTGCTCGAGGCGATCCGCTACGCGCTGTCGCGCGAGGGCATCGAGGTGGTGACCGCGCGGGACGGCGGTGACGCCATCCGCGACTTCGAGGCCGAGCGGCCCGACCTGGTGGTGCTCGACCTGATGCTCCCGACCCTCAACGGCTGGGACGTGTGCCGCCGCATCCGCGCCAACAGCCAGGTGCCGATCCTGATGCTCACCGCCCGCGACGCCGAGGTCGACCGGGTGGTCGGGCTGGAGATGGGGGCCGACGACTACGTCACCAAGCCGTTCTCCCTGCGTGAGCTGGTGGCCAGGGTCCGCGCCCTGCTCCGGCGGGCCGGCACCGCCCAGGACGGGCCGCGCCCCGAGGCGGCGGTGCTGGAGGCGGCCGGCATCCGCCTGGACCAGGAGCGGCACGAGGTCAGCGTCCGCGGCACGCAGGTGAACCTGCCCCTGAAGGAGTTCGAGCTGCTCGAGATCCTGATGGAGAACCGCAACCGGGTCCTGACCCGCCAGACGCTGATCGACCGGGTCTGGGGCTACGACTACGTCGGCGACACCAAGACCCTCGACGTGCACGTGAAGCGGCTGCGGGCCCGGGTCGAGCAGGACCGCCACGAGCCCAAGCTGATCGTGACCGTCCGCGGCGTGGGCTACCGGTTCGACGCCTAGCCCCGGTTGTTCACTTTCGGCCGCATGCAAGCTTCCCATGCCGTTCATCTTCTGTTCATCTTCCGTCGCCTGCTGCGTCAGCGGCCGCCCGTACCGTCGCCCCGGATCGACACGTTCCTAGGAGGCATGCAGGTATGACGCAATGGATGCGACGCCGCGGTGGGCTGCTCGGCCTGACCCTGGCAGTCGCCCTGGTCGCCGCCGCGTGCGGCGGCAACGACGACAATGGGACCACCGGCGGCGGCGGGACACAGCTCTCGGGCACGATCAACATCGACGGCTCGAGCACGGTCGCGCCGCTGAGCGAGGCCGCTGCTGAGCTGTTCCAGGAGCAGAACTCGGGCGTCCGGGTAACCGTGGGGACCTCCGGCACCGGCGGCGGCTTCGAGAAGTTCTGCGCCGGTGAGACCGACATCTCCGATGCGTCCCGGGCGATCGAGGCCGACGAGACCAAGGCCTGCGAGAGCAAGGGCATCAAGTACGAGGAGGTCCAGGTCGCCAACGACGGGCTGTCGGTGGTGGTCAACAACCAGAACACC
>DATHIG010000818.1:0-3114 GCA_035490035.1 Actinomycetes bacterium | reverse complement strand
GGGGCCGCCTGGGGGGCGGACGGTGGCGTTTCCGCCGGGGGCGGCTGGCTGGCAGGTGGGCGAGCGGGCAGGTCTGGTGAGGAGTCGGCCGGACCGGGGGGTCGGGTAGGACGCTGTGGGCGGCGATCCGAAGCGGCCGGCCCGCCGGTCGGGCCGGGGTCGGTCTTCGGCTCGGTGGTGGGCCGGGTCGGCCGTTCGGGGCGGCGCGCCGGGGGAATCGGCGGCTCCGGCTGGACCTCCGGCCGTGCCTCAGGGTCCGGGGCCGACCGGGAGGTGGACGGGGCTGGCGCCCGGGACGTGGTCGAGGGAGTCGGCGTCGGCGGGCGGGCCGGCTGCGGTGGCGTCGATGCCGGCGCCGGTCGGAGTTGCGGTCGCTGCGGAGGCGCTGGCTCGGGATGCGGGGCCGGTCTGGGCCGTGGCGGGGTTGCGGCTGGTTGTGGACGCTCGCGTGGTGAAGGTCGAGCCTTGGTTGGCGGAGCCGGCCAGGGGGGAGAATCTGCCCAGGGCTGGGAGGCGCCAGCGGGCGGAGCCGGTGCTGGCTCGAAGGCCGGCGTCGAGGCCGATCGGGATTCGACGGCGGGAGCGTCCGGGGCCTCCGCCTCGGTCTTGCGCCCTGCGCGCCCGGTGAGCCGGCGCAGGAGCGACGGCCGCTCAGGACCGGGGTCCCGACTCGGCGGTGGCGCCGCGGGTCTGGCCGGCCTCGGGCCGGGACGCGGGCTCGGCGCGCGGGCAGCCGGCCGCTGCGGGGAGCTGCCCGCGGGGGCCGGAGCAGGCGGTCGCGCGCCGGGCTGACCGCTGCTCGGCGGCCCGCCGGGGGGAGGCGGGGTCCCAGGCGCCGGCGGTACCCCGGGCCCCGGTCGGGTCCCCCGGGCCGCTGGGGTGGGTGGGGTTTCGGGAGCAGTGGGGGTGGGGCCAGACGGTTCGCCGGCGGCCGCCACCCCGCGTACGGCATCTGGCCGCGGGCCTGGGGCGTCTCGGGCTCCACCGGGTTCGGCCCCGCGGGCTGCACCCGGGTCGGTCGTGCGAGCTTCCCGCAGGCCGGCACCGGCGGCTCCAGCCGGGTCGGGGCTGCTGGCTCCGGATGGATCGGAGGATCGGGACCCGCCGGACCCGGCTCCGCGAGGGCGGCCCCGCTCCTGGGTCGGGGGCTGACCCGCACCGGCGTCGGCGGAGCTGCGGGGCGCGGCATCGGCGGGGTCGGGAGGGATGGCGGTGGCTGGGCCGTAGCGGCGACCTCGCCACCTCCAGGTCGCGGCATCGGCTTCCTGCGGAACCTCCTCGCCACCGGTGGTGGGCGCCGGCGTATCGCCCCGTCCGGCGTGCGGCGGGGCGGAGCCGCTCCCACGGGGGGCCGAAAGCCCCGCCGTGGCGGCAGCGTCGCTGACAGCGGAGGCAGGCTGGGTGGCCGGAGGAGTGGGCACGGGCGCTGCCGCACCCGGACCCGGCCCGAGCCCGGCATCGCTCCGCTGCTGCGCAGGGGCGGGGCTCGGCGCTCCGGGGGAGGAGGGGGCGGGGTCGGTGGTGACCAGGTGCCAGAGCTCGACGATCTCGAACGGGCGTTGGACGATCGAGCAGTCGTGGTGGGGAGCGATGGCCGTTGGGTCGTCGGTCGGGTCGAGGACCAGGACCAGGCGACCGGTGAAGCGGGACCTGACCTCCTCGACGGCCTGCTCGCGGTGGGCCAGGGGCAGGTCGACCACCACGGCGCTGACCTCTTCGGCGGGGAGGGTCGTCCAGGCCTGGATGGTCATCAGCTCGGTGACCTGGCCGGTGCCGTGCAGGAGCGCCCGCAGGGCGAGGCCGAGCGAGGGGTCGCGGCGAAGGAGCACGACATGCCGGGACATATGGCTGGTTCCTACCTGGCGAAGACGTCGGCGATGCGCATGATGGCTGGTCCGAGGATCACGACAAACAAGGCTGGGAAGATACAGAAGAGTACGGGGAACAGGACCTTGATGGGAACCTTCATGGCTCGCTCCTCGGCGAGCTGGCGACGCTTGACCCGCATGTCCTTGGCCTGGACACGCAGCACGTTGGCCACCGACACCCCGAAGATGTCGGCCTGGACCATGGCGAGCACGAACGCCCGCAGCTCCGGGATGTTGGAGCGCGAGGCCAGGTTGCGCATCGCCTCGTTGCGGCTCCGGCCGAGCTGGACCTCCTGCAGGGTCCGGTAGAACTCGTCGGCCAGCGGGCCGGTGGTGTTCTTGGAGACGTGGGCCAGGGCGGCGTCGAAGCCCAGCCCAGCCTCGACACAGATGGTGAGCAGGTCGATCGAGTCGGGCAGGGCCGAGCGGATGTCGTTCTGGCGGCGCTGGACCGCGTTGGTCAGGACGATGCCCGGCAGCCAGTACCCCAACAGGCTGATGGCGAGGAAGCCGATGACCCGGATCGGCCAGGCGAAGCCAAAGCCGGCGAGGAACAGCAGGCCAAGGGCCATTCCGCCGGTGAGGCAGGCCACCTTGGCGACCAGGATCCGTTCGGGGTCCCAGGCGACCGGGCTGCCGGCCATGACCAGCTTGTTCCGGATGCTGTCCCGCGCCCCGGCGGGGGTGAACCGGCGCGTGACGGCCAGGGCGGCGTTGTAGAAGGGCTTCAGCAGGCGCTCGCGGGCCGGCCGGGCCAGCTCGCGGTTGCGCAGGTCAGCCGGGCGCAGTTCGGCCGCGCGCACCGCCTGCAGGGTCCGGTAGGCCTGGCGGCGCTCGGCCACGATCGACTGGAGGGAGAAGACGATCGCGAACACGGCCAGGAACACGGCGGTGGCGCCGACGATGAGGAGCGGAGTCGACATGGCGATTCAGACCTTGATCTCGGTGATCTTCTTCATCCAGAACACGCCGATGATCATGAGCACGCCAGCCCCGGCCAGCATCAAGAGCCCCGTCGCCGTCGAGTAGAGCGGAGCCAGGAACACCGGGTTGAACGCGAGCAGAGCCACAAACATCAGGATGGGCAGGATGGTCAGGATCAGGCTGGACAGCCGGCCCTCGGCCGACAGGGCGCGGATCTGCCGCTTCAGCGCGTAGCGCTCCCGGATGGTCTGGGCAACGGTGCTGAGCACCTCGGCCAGGTTCCCGCCAACCTGCCGCTGCAACCTGATAGCCATAACCGTCC
>DATHIG010000817.1:0-10445 GCA_035490035.1 Actinomycetes bacterium | reverse complement strand
GGCGATCCGCGCCTGAGCACCGGGGCTCCCGGCCGCCGGTCGCGGGGGTCGACCGTGCTCGGCTGGCCGGCCAGGCCGATGTAGCCGACCCGCCCGGGCTCGAACGCCGACCGAGGCCGCCAGCGGCGCGTTGTCGCGAGGACCGCGCCGGCCGACCTCGAGCGCCCGCACGCCGCCTCCTCCTGGGCTAAGGTTCTGCATGATGGAAGGGGCAGGTCAGGAAGCCACGACATTCCGTAGCGCCCAGTGGTATGCGGGCACCGACCGCAACGCCTACATCCACCGGGCCTGGATGCGCCGCGGCCTGCCGCGCCACGCCTTCGACGGGCGGCCGCACATCGCCATCGCCAACACCGCCTCGGACCTCACGCCCTGCAACTCCCACCTGGACGAGGTCGCGGCCAGCGTCAAGCAGGGCGTCTGGGAGGCCGGCGGGGTGCCGCTCAACCTGCCGGTGGTGTCGCTCGGAGAGACGCAGGTGCGCCCGACGGCGATGCTGTGGCGCAACCTGGCCGCCATGGCCACCGAGGAGATGCTGCGGGCCAACCCGGTCGACGGTGTGGTCCTGCTCGGCGGCTGCGACAAGACGATCCCGTCGCTGCTGATGGCCGCGGCCTCGGTGGACCTGCCGGCGGTGGTCGTGCCGGGCGGGCCGATGCTCACCGGGCACTTCCAGGGAGCGGCCCTTGGCTGCGGCACCGACGTGTGGCGGCTGGGTGAGGAGGTCAGAGCCGGCAGGCTGCCCGCCGAGACGTTCCTGCAGTCGGAGTCGGCGATGATCCGAAGCCGCGGGCACTGCAACACCATGGGCACCGCCTCGACCATGGCCTGCCTGGCCGAGGCGCTGGGCACGACCATCCCCGGCGTCGCCGGCACGCCGGCGCCCGACAGCCGGCTGCTCGAGCAGGCCCACCTGACCGGCCGGCTCGCCGTCGAGCTGGTGGAGCAGGAGCGCCGCCCCAGCACCATCCTCACCCGCGGGTCGTTCCACAACGCCATCGTGACCCTGGCCGCCATCGGCGGGTCGACCAACGCCGTCGTCCACCTGCTCGCCCTCGCCGGCCGGGTGGGCGTCGACCTGACGCTGGACGACTTCGACCGCACCGGCTCCGGGGTGCCCCTGCTGGTCGACCTGCAGCCGGCGGGCCGCCACCTGATGGACGACCTCCACCGGGCCGGCGGCCTGCGCGCGGTGCTCCGCGAGGTCGCCGACCTGCTCGACCCGGAGGCGCTCACCGTCACCGGCCGGCCGCTGGTCGAGCACCTGCAGGACGCACAGATCGCCGACCCGACCGTCATCCGGCCCAGGGGCCAGCCGCTGCTGGACGCCGCCGGCATCGCCGTCCTGCGCGGCAACCTCTGCCCGGACGGCGCGGTCATCAAGCCGGCCGCCGCCTCGGCGGAGCTGCTCCGGCACCGGGGAAGGGCGATCGTGTTCGACAGCATCGAGGACCTGCACGCCCGGCTGGACGACCCGGCCCTCGACGTCGACGAGACCTCGGTGCTGGTCCTGCGCGGCTGCGGCCCCAAGGGCTACCCGGGCATGCCCGAGGTGGGGAACATGCCCCTGCCGGCCAAGCTCCTGGAGCGCGGCGTCCGCGACATGGTCCGGATCAGCGACGGCCGCATGAGCGGCACCGCCTACGGCACCGTCGTCCTCCATGTCGCTCCCGAGGCGGCCGCCGGCGGCGCCCTCGGGCTGGTCCGCACCGGGGACCCGATCGTCCTGGACGTCCCCGCCCGCACGCTGCACCTGGACGTCCCACCAACCGACCTGCACCGCCGAAGCCCGTCCCCGGCGACCACCACCGCCTACGCCTCCCCACCCAGTGGCTGGCAGCGCCTCTACATCGACCACGTCCTCCAGGCCGACCGCGGCGCCGACCTCGACTTCCTGGTCGGCCGCCGAGGCCACCAGGTCACCCGCGAATCCCATTGAGGCCGCCCACCCTGGGGAGCAACCCCGGCCGCCTGCGGGCTGGCAGCGTCAGCCCGGTTGTGGGCACAACGCCCTGAGGGTCCTCATCGGCGGGGGCCGAGGATCGATGTTCCAGCTGCAGGCTAAGGTCGGCAGGTGCGCGGCGGCGCGGCACCGTCAGGGACAGCGACATGACCCATAACCGAGGAAGGGCGGGACGATGCGGATCGGGCTGACCGGTATCTATGTCGACGATCAGGACCAGGCCGAGAGGTTCTACACCGAGGTGCTCGGCTTCCAGGTCAAGACCAGCGCCTCCTACGGCCCGGGCGAACGCTGGCTGAGCGTGGTCTCCCCCGAGGAGCCCGACGGGGTCGAGCTGGTGCTGCACCTCACCGACGAGCCCGCGCGGGCGTTCCGGCAGGCCAGCCGCGAGATCGGCCGGCCGGTGATCTCACTACAAACCGACGACTGCCAGCGCGACGCCGAGCGGCTCAAGGCGAAAGGTGTGGTGTTCGTCAAGGAACCCGCCAGGATGGCCTACGGCGGCATGGACGCGGTCTTCGACGACACCTGCGGCAACCTCATCAACCTCCACCAGGACTGACCGAGGCGCAGCCGTCCTGCCGCCCACCCCGGCGGGAGATCTGGCCAGGCAGGGAGAGGGAGAGCGCATGGACACCACCGGCCAGGAAGCCCACGTGACCGCCCCTGCCCCACGGGCCGGCCGGCGCGAGTGGACCGGGCTGGCGGTGCTGGCCCTGGCCTGCCTGCTGTACGCCATGGACCTGACGGTGCTGCACCTGGCGGTGCCGTCCCTGAGCGCGGACCTGCGGCCCAGCAGCTCGCAGCTGCTGTGGATCACCGACATCTACGGGTTCATGGTCGCCGGGTTCCTGATCACCATGGGCACCCTTGGCGACCGGATCGGCCGCCGCCGGCTGCTGCTGACCGGCGCCGCCGCCTTCGGCGTGGTCTCGGTGCTGGCCGCGTTGTCCACCAGCGCCGAGATGCTGATCGCCAGCCGGGCGCTGCTGGGGATCGCCGGGGCGACCCTGGCACCGTCGACGTTGTCGCTGATCTTCAGCATGTTCCAAGACCCAAGGCAGCGGCAGACCGCCATCGGGATCTGGATCACCAGCTTCTCGGCCGGCGGCGCCATCGGGCCGGTGCTGGGCGGGGTGCTGCTGGAACGCTTCTGGTGGGGCTCGGTGTTCCTGCTGGCGCTGCCGGTGATGGCCCTGCTGCTGGTGCTGGGACCACGCGTGCTCCCGGAGTACCGCGACCCGGACGCCGGCCGGCTCGACCTTCCCAGCGCGGTCTTGTCGCTGGTGGCGGTGCTGGCGGTGGTGTTTGGGCTGAAACAGGTCGCCCAGGACGGGATCGGCTGGCTGGCCGCCTCCGCCGTCCTGGTCGGGCTGGCGGCCGGCGTGGTGTTCGCGCGCCGGCAGCTGACGCTGCCCGACCCGATGATCGACCTGCGGCTGTTCCGGAGCCAGGCGTTCAACGCGTCACTGGCCACCAACCTGCTCGGCATCTTCATCGTGGTCGGCTACTTCCTGTTCGTCGCGCAGTACCTGCAGCTGGTGCTCGGGCTGTCGCCGCTGCAGGCGGGCCTGTGGTCGCTGCCGTCGGCCGGCGGGTTCATCGTCGGGTCGAACCTGGCGCCGCGGATCCTGCGCCGCTTCCGCCCGGCGTTGGTGATCGGTGCCGGTCTCGGGTTGGCCGCGATCGGCCTTGGGGTGCTCACCCAGGTCGGTGGGGCTCCCAACACCGACCTGGCGATCCTGGCCGGCGCCTCGCTGGTGGTCTCGCTGGGGCTGGCGCCGGTGTTCACGGCCACCACCGACCTGATCGTCAGCTCGGCCCCACCCGAGCGGGCGGGGGCGGCCTCGGGGATCTCGGAGACCGGTGCCGAGCTCGGTGGCGCGCTCGGCATCGCGATCCTGGGCAGCATCGGGGTGGCCGTCTACCGTGGCCGGCTGGCCGAGGCCCTGCCGGCAGGCATCCCAAGCGAGGCCGCCGCGATCGCGCGCGGACACCCTGGGCGGTGCCGTCGGCGTCGCCGCACAGCTCCCCGAGGGGGCCGGCACGGCGCTGCTGGCCGCCGCCCGCGAGGCGTTCACCCTGGGCCTGCAGCTGACCGCCGCCCTCAGCGCCGTGGTCGCGGTCGGCATCGCGGTGCTGGCCACGGTCCTGCTCCGGGCGGTGCCGGCAAGCTCCCAGGCCGAGCCCGCCGAGCAGCCAGGCACCGCCCCGCCACAACCTGCCGCCCAGCCCAAGGAGGCCGAGCCCGTCCAGCTCATCCGGGTGGGTTCGGGCTGCCTTGCATGTCCGGGTGAGCGCAGACTCTCCGACGTCCAAGGCGCCTAGCGTTCGATCCTGTCCCACACCAACTTCGGACCACAGACCACCATGCTGGCGCAGGTGCAACCCGCACGGCCGGCCTGGCCAGCCACGGTGATCGAGCCGGAGGGAATGTTGCGCGTGCAAGTACCCTTGCTATGGAGGACGAGTAGGTTGCCAGACCAAGCGCGAGGAGCGGCCATGCCAGCCATCAGCGCCGACACCGTGGTCCTGCCACGGATCCCTGACCCCGACCCGGCAGCGACGGACCGCCCTGTGGTGTCGGTCACGACGGCGCCCTCGGGCCTGGAGGGCGAGGGGTTCCCGGTGCGGCGCGCCTTCGCCGGCGTCGACCTTGCCGCCCTGGACCCGTTCGTGCACATGGACCAGATGGGCGAGGTCGACTACGCACCGGGCGAGCCCAAGGGCACCCCCTGGCACCCGCACCGGGGCTTCGAGACCGTCACCTACATGATCGACGGGACCTTCCAGCACCAGGACTCCAACGGCGGCGGCGGTCTCATCACCGACGGCGACACGCAGTGGATGACCGCAGGCGGAGGGATCTTGCACATCGAGGCGCCGCCCGAGGAGGTCGTGGTCCGCGGCGGGCTGTTCCACGGCTTCCAGCTGTGGGTGAACCTGCCTGCCCGGCTGAAGTGGACACCGCCGCGTTACCAGGACATCCGCCGCGGCGAGGTCGCATTGCTCAGCTCGCCGGACGGCGGCGCGCTGCTGCGCGTGATCGCCGGCGAGGTGGCCGCCCACGGCGGCCCTGGCATCACCTACACCCCGATCACGCTGCTGCATGCCACCCTCGCCCCTGGTGCCCAGCTCCAGCTGCCATGGCGGCCCGACTTCAACGCCCTCGTCTATGTCCTCGCCGGGCACGGTTCGGTCGGAAGCGAGCGACGGCCCGTGCGGCTGGGCCAGCTGGCCGTCTTCGGCCCTGGTGATGTCGTGACCGTGAGCGCCGACGCCGGCCAGGAGAGCCGCAGCCCGCAGCTCGACGTCCTGATGCTGGGCGGCCTGCCCATCCGCGAGCCAGTCGCCGCCTACGGCCCGTTCGTGATGAACACCAGGCAGGAGCTGATCCAGGCCTTCGAGGACTACCAGGCCGGTCGCCTGGGCACGATCCCGGCCGAGCCGCGCCCCGGCCACGAGGTCCTCGGGAACGCCACCTCCGAGCCGCGGTAGCGCACCCTCAAGGCCCCGGCAGTCACCCGGCCTCCAGCAGATTCCAGCAATGCGAGCTGTTGCTGGATCGCGGCCGGGCCGTGCGTTCCGGCCTTTCACGGGTCCGAGGTGGCGGCTACCAGCGGCCGCGGTGGACCAGGTGGTCGAACGGCCGCCGGATGGGCCGCTGGATGGGCCGGAGCGGGCGGTCGGCGGGATAGCCGAGCGCGACCAGCCAGGCGCAGAAGCGGTCATCGGGCAGGCCAAGGATCCGGCGGGCCAGCGGCTGGTCTTCCACGGCCGCGTGGCCGGTGCCGATACCGAGGTCGGCCGCGGCCAGCATGATGCTCATGGTGAGCTGGCCCAGGTCGTACTGGATCAACTCGCGGGTGCGCCGGTCGTCGGCCTCCGGGGCGGCCAGGGCGATGGTCGCCGCCGAGGTGGCGACGTGCCCGGCTGCGCGCCAGGTCCGCGAGAGCTCCTCCAGCTGGCGCCGGTCGGTGCAGACGACGAGGTCCCACCGCTGCTGGTTGGACGATGACGGCGTGCGCCGGGCCGCTTCCAGGATGCGGTCCAGGTCATCGCCGGCGATCGGCTGGTCGGTGTAGGCCCGGACGTTGCGCCGGGCCCTGATCGCATCCCACGTCTCCACGCCCTGATCCTACCCGCCGTTGGGCTCGGGGAGCAGGACACGGAAGGAGGCGCCGCCGCCGGGGCGGTCCTCGACCCAGGCGCTGCCCTGGTGGAGGCTGGCGAACTGGGCGACCAGGGCGAGCCCGACGCCCGAGCCGGGGGCGTAGGTGGCGCCGCCGGGCCCGCGCTGGAACGGGCGGAAGATCGACTCGCGCTGCTCGGCGGGGATGCCGGGGCCGGCGTCTTCGACGCACAGCAGCGCTCCCCGGTCGCGATGCTCGACCCGCACCCAGATTGGCGTGCCCGGGTTGGTATGGCGGGCGGCGTTGGCGAGCAGGTTCTCCACGATCCGCTCGAGCTTGGCGGCGTCGGCGATCACCTGGACCGGGATCAGCTCGAGGCTGACCGGATGGGCGTCGAGCAGCTCGTCGCGCGCCTCCTTGACCACCCCGGCGACCAGCCGGGCCAGGTCGACCGGCTCGCGCCGCAGCTCGACGATGCCCCGGTCCAGGCGGTCGAGGTCGAGCAGGCTGGACAGGATGCGGTCGAGCTTGCGGGCGTTGGCGGTCAGCCGGCCGAGCAGGTCGTCGGCGTCGGCCGGCTCCAGCTGGCCGCGGCCCCGCTGGAGCGTCAGGGCGATCCCGAGCACCGAGGCCAGCGGGGTGCGCAGGTCGTGGGAGACCGCCTGCAGGAAGCCGCTCTTGAGCTCGTCGAGGGTGCGCAGGTGCTCGGCCGCGGCCCGCTCGCGGTCAAGCGCGACGGCCAGGCGCTCGGTGGCCACCCGCTCGTGGTTGAGGGCGGCGCACAGCCGTTCCTCGACCTGGCGCCGCTCGGTGACGTCCCTGGCCACGACCAGATGCCCGCCCGGCTGCCGCTGCCGGTCGGGCAGGGCCGAGATGGCGAGGTCGTAGATCCGGCCGGCCAGGGTGACCTCCTCGCTGGTCTGGTCGACCCCGGACCGCAGCGCCGACGTCAAGGTCGCGTTCCAGGTCGGGAGCAGCTGCGCGACCGGCTGGCCGACGACGGTGGTCACCGGCTGAGCGACCATCTGCCCGGCGGCCGGGTTGGCGTCGATCACCCGTCCGGCGGGATCGAGGACCAGGACCGGGTCGCTGATCGTACGGAAGATCTGGCTGCGGGCAACCGGTCGCAGGTCGAGCAGGCTGAGCTGGTACACCCCCCAGACCAGCACCGACGTGGTCAGCACGAAGGCGAAGGGTGTCAAGTCGACCCGACCGAACGGCCCAACTCTGAAGTTGAACAAGAGGTTGAGAATGACCGGCAGGAGGATGGCGGCGACCAGGGTGGCGCTCTGCCGCCGGTGCAGCCCTGACATCCGGCCGAGGGTGACCACCAGCATGATCGTGCCCGCCCAGATCATGGCGTTGGTGTAGACCAGGTGGACCCAGAACAGCGGTCCGGCCTGGGCCACCAGCTGGCTGTCGGCCGGGTAGAAGCGGATCAGGTCGTGGGTGGCGTCGTTGGCCAGCAGGACGAGCACCGCGAGGGGCTCGAGCGCCAGCAGCATCCCCAGCCAGCGCGGCCACCTGCTGCGGCCGGTGCACTGCAGCACGAAGGCGAGGTAGGCCGGCGCCAGCAGGCAGATGCCGATGTACTTCAGGTCGCCCCAGAACCCCCTGCCGGCCAGGTCGCCGGCAGTCAGCTCGAGCGCATAGCAGACGCTCCACAGCATCGCCCCCAGCAGCACGACGAGCAGGCCGGCGACGGTCACGGTGGTGCGGCGACGCCAGACGACGGCGATCGCGAGCACGACCAGGCCCGTCCCGGCCAGCAGCAGCCCTCCCGCGGGCGACCAGCGCCAGATCACGAGGGAGCGTCCGAACCGAGCATCTGAGCGTCGCTGGCCAGCATCATCAGCACGTCCGTGGCGGGCCTGGACCGGGGGACCGGTTGACGGCAGCGTCAGATTTCACCCCGTCCCCGCAATCCCCGTCAACGAGGCGGATTTCGGCGCGGCGTGGCTAGCGGGCGCGAAGCTGGTCGCTGAGGTCGGCCAGCTCCCCCAGCACCGCCTGGATGTCGCCGATCGCCCTGGCCAGCAGCAGGCGCCCGTCGGCGATGGCCTCGTGGGCTTCCGGGTCGTCGGCGTCGGCCTGGTCGAGGGCGACCAGCAGCTGGCGCATGGCCGTACCCAGCTGCACCTGGGCTTCCAGCCCGAGTCCCCAGAGCCGCCGGGAGCGGCGGCGATCGGCGACCCCGGGTGGCGGTGGTTGGATCGGTGAGGGCACGGTGACTGACCGGAGACGGCGCTGCATCGGCGAAACCTAGCTCTGCTCGCTTCCCGAGAAAAGGCCACCGCGCGGGAATTGCGCCGCTCGGCCTGCTTTCCCTTCAGAACTGCGGATCGCGTTGCCCGGCGGATGGGGGACGCGCCCGGTCGCGGGTCCCGGCCCGACGTCATGACCCGGGACGGGACGAAGTTGGCGCGAGGTGCGAGACTGCCGGGATCGACGCAGTGCCACTCCAGTGGTGGAGGTCGCCATGGCAAAGCGGACCGTCGCCGACCAGTTCGTCGAGATCCTGCTCGCCGCCGGGGTGCGGCGCATGTACGGGGTCGTGGGCGACAGCCTCAACCCGGTGGTGGACGCCGTCCGGCGCCACGACGGCCTCGATTGGGTGCACGTGCGGCATGAGGAGGCGGGCGCGTTCGCCGCTGGCGCTGAGGCGCAGCTGACCGGCCGGCTGGTGGCCTGCGCGGGCAGCTGCGGCCCCGGCAACCTGCACCTGATCAACGGCCTGTACGACGCGCATCGCAGCATGGCGCCGGTGCTGGCGCTGGCCGCGCAGGTCCCGAGCACCGAGATCGGGACCGGCTACTTCCAGGAGACCCACCCCACCCTGTCGTTCCAGGAGTGCAGCCACTACTGCGAGCTCGTCACCCGCCCCGAGCAGCTGCCGCGGGTCACCCAGATCGCGGTCCAGCAGGCCCTTGGCCGCGGCGGGGTGGGGGTGGTCGCCCTCCCAGGGGACGTGGCCGAGGATGAGGCCAGCGGCGCCTACCTGGAGCACACCTACCGGCTGGACCAACGGCCGAACGCGCGACCATCCGATGAGGTGCTCGACGAGCTGGTTGGCCTGGTCGATGGGGCGCGGCGGATCACGCTGTTCTGCGGCCGTGGTGTCGCCGGCGCGCACCAGGAGGTCCTGGCGCTGGCCGAGCGGCTCAAGGCCCCGGTGGGGCACGCGCTGCGCGGCAAGGAGTGGATCCAGTACGACAACCCCTACGACGTCGGCATGTCCGGGCTGCTCGGCTACGGCGCCTGCTACGAGGCGATGCACGAGTGCGACCTGCTGGTGCTCCTCGGCACCGACTTCCCGTACGTGCAGTTCATGCCGACCCGGCCGAAGATCGTGCAGGTCGACATCCGCCGCGAGCGACTCGGCAGCCGGTCCCGGCTGGACCTGGGAGTCTGGGGCGACGTCAAGGAAACGGTGCGGGCGCTGCTCCCCCGCGTCGCCGACAAGCCGGACCGGGCCTTCCTGGATCAGATGTTGCGCCGGCACGGCGAGCTGGTGGCGCGGATCCGAGCGTACGCCGGCGAGGTGCGCGGACGCCGGCCGATCCACCCCGAGCACCTCGCCGCCACGCTTGACGACCTGGCCGCCGACGACGCCGTGTTCACGGTGGACACGGGCATGTGCACCGTGTGGGCCGCGCGGTTGATCCACGCCACCGCCGGGCGGCGCATGCTGGGCTCCTTCGTGCACGGGTCGATGGCCAACGCGCTGCCCCAGGCGATCGGCGCGCAGCTGCCCGACCGTGGGCGGCAGGTGATCGCCATGTGCGGCGACGGCGGCTTCGCGATGCTCATGGGCGACTTCCTGACCCTGCTCCAGTACGACCTGCCGGTGAAGGTCGTCATCTTCGACAACGGCTCGCTTGGCATGGTGGCCTTGGAGATGCTGGTGGCCGGCTACCCGCCCTACCAGACCGGCCTCAAGAACCCGGACTTCGCCGCCGTCGCCCGCGCCGCTGGCGTGACCGGGATCCGCATCGAGGACCCGGGCGATGTCCGCGACGGGCTGCACGAGGCACTGCAAGCCGATGGGCCGGTGCTGGTCGACGTGCTCACCGACCCCAACGCGCTCTCGATGCCGCCGAGGATCACCGGCGAGCAGGTCAAGGGGTTCGCGTTGGCCATGGGCAGGCTGGTGCTGTCAGGAGACGCCGACGAGGTCGTGAACATGGCCCGCAGCAACCTCCGCAACCTGCCACGACCGTGACGGCGGCGCGACTACGGCAAGGCTCGGCACTGGCCCTACTCCACGGCGGCTCCTAGGGCGTCGCCGGCGTTCGAACACGGTGCCGACGTCCTCGCCGGGGACGCCGACGGCCAGGTCATGCCGGAGA
>DATHIG010000816.1:0-3000 GCA_035490035.1 Actinomycetes bacterium | reverse complement strand
CATGGTCGGCAACCTGATCGACAACGCCGTCGACGCCGCCCTGGCCGCGCCGGCGCCCCGCCAGGTCATGGTCACCATCCGCCAGGACGATACCGACCTTCTCGTCCGGGTCGCCGACACCGGCCCGGGGCTCGACCCGGGTCGGCTCGAGCAGGCCTTCAGCCGCGGCTGGTCCACCAAGGCGGGTGGCCGCCCGCACGGTCGGGGGCTCGGGCTGGCGCTGGTTCGCCAGGTCGTGGCTCGCCACGACGGCCGTGTGGCGGTGGCCAACGAGGACGGCGCCGTGTTCACCATCCGCCTTCCGCTAGCCGCCACCGCGGCCCGCGCCGCCAAGGACGGCGGGTTATGAGCATCCGGGTGCTGGTGGTCGAGGACGACACGATGCTCGCCGCCGCCCACCAGGAGCTGGTCGGGCGGCTGCCCGGCTTTGAGGTGATCGGCGTGGCCCATTCGGGCCGCGAGGCGTTGCGCTTCCTGGCCGCCCGCCAGGTCGACCTCATCCTGCTGGACGTCTACCTGCCCGACATGACCGGGCTGGATGTCTGCCGGGCCCTGCGGGCGCAGGGCCGGACCACCGACGTGATCGCCGTCACCTCGGCCCGGGACCTGGACGTGGTCCGGGCCGCGGTCACCCAGGGGATCGTGCAGTACCTGCTCAAGCCGTTCACCTTTGCGTCCCTGCGTGACAAGCTGACCCAGTACGGCGACTACCGGCGCCAGGTCACCGGCTCCGAACCCACCCAACTCGCCGCCCAGCAGGACGTCGACCGGGTGCTGGCCACCCTGCGCGCCCCTGGCCGCCCGGCCCAGCCCAAGGGGATGAGCGAGGACACCCTGGCCGCCGTGGTGCGGACCCTGCGGGCCACCTCGGCCGAGCTCTCAGCCGCCCAGGTGGCCGACGACGTCGGCGTCTCCAGGGTGACCGCCCGCCGCTACCTCGAGCACCTGGCTGACCAGCGGCTGGCCACCCGCTCGCCACGGTACGGAAGCGCCGGGCGGCCCGAGCTCCTCTACCGATGGGTCAGATGACGTACGCCACGTCGTCGAGCAACTCATCACAGACTCAATGGTTGCCGCGCTGCAGCTTCTGGTCCGGCTCGAGGGCGCACGTCACGATCAGCGCGTTTTCGGCCAGGACGGCAAGCCAGTGGTTCATTCGCTCCGCGTTGGTGCGGTCCCGCCAGTGCCCGAACAGGCCGGCGGCGTCGCCGAGCGGGCGGCGGCCGTCGGCCTGGTGGATCTCGAGCGTGAGGGAAGCCCCCCCACCGCCGGCATCCACCGCGGCGCTGACGATCGCGGCCAGGCCGGCCGGGCCGTACAGCGGGTCGAGCGACCGCCGGCCCTGATAGTCGAACGGCACCGGCACCCTGGTGAGGAAGCTGAAATGGTCGGACAGGCCGGGAATGAGGGGATGTCCGTCGTGGAGGTGGAAGTGGATCGGCTTGCCGACCTGGCCCAGCGACCGGGTCAGCTCGAGTACCGCTGGCAGCGCGGACGCCACCGCTGCCTGCACCTCGGCGGCCAGCTCGGGCAGGCGCGCGTCTCCCGGGTGCAGGGCGGCCAGGTCCAGCCCCGGATGCGTTCGCGAGAAGCTGGCCCTGGCCTGCGCGATGCCGACGTGGCCGACGTCGACGCAGGCGCCGACCTGCGGCACGTCGCGGAGGCGTTCGGCCACCTCGACGAACCAGTCGAGCGCCAGCCCGGCGGCGTACTCGAGAAACAGCACCGGGCCGTCCGGCCGCAAGCCGAGCCCCCCGATCCCGGCGACCAGGTCGCCCGTCCGGGTGGCCATCTCGGCCTTGTCGTGGACGACCAGGCCGGCGACCCGTCCAGCGAAGCGAGCGGCGAACCTCTGGACCACCGCCCGGCCTCGCTCGTCCAGCAGGTTGACCTGCCGGCCCAGGTGAACGACCGGCAGGTGCGGCTGCGTTGGCGCGAAGCCGAGGATCCACTCAAGCTGCTCCGGAGTGTCGGCATAGACCTCCGCGGCGAGCCCGGCCTGGGCGAAGCGGAGACGGGCGAGCCGCAGCAGGGCGTCATCGCCGTCGACGCGGCGCTGGAACAGCGCGCGGAGCGGCGGGAGGGTGGGCGGGGGGCGAGGGGGCACTGGTTCAGCTGAGACCGGGGATCGCGAAGACATGGATCGACTGGTCCTTGGCTCGGCACTGTTCGTCCTGGCTTCCCCGCTTGGCCCGGTCGGACACCACCACGACCCGGTCGGGGGTCACCCACGAGACCCCTTCGATGTTGCAGTAGACGGTCCGGCCCTCCCAGTCCGGAGGAAACACCCAGACGCCTCCCTCGTCGGCGAGTTCCCAGTCCGACGGCTGCAGCCGGCCGACCCACAGCGCCGAGGACGCCTGCGACACCACGGCGACGCGGTCGCCGGCGACGGCCAGGCTGCTGTAGTCCTCGAACCACAGCGATTCCGGCAACCGGATCGTGCCGGCATGGTCCCAGTGGCGACGGCCGCGGTCGAAGACCTGGATCCTGCCGCCCCCGGGCCGCCGGCCCTCCGTGCCGTCCTTGCACCGGTTCCCCTCGCACAGGCCCAGCAGATAGGTCTGGCCTGCTCTGCGGATGCACGTCAACCCCTCGAGGCCCTTGTTCGCCCCGTCGAGCGGGAAGTCGAGCCAGGCGCTCTCCCGGTAGCCGAAGCCGTCGTCGTACTCCTGGACTTTCGGCATGAAGGCCCGCCCGCGAGGACGCGCCTCGATCAGCACGTAGAAGCGACCGGCGGCCACATCGTGGGCGATGTCCTCGAAGCCGGCACGGTCGCCTTGATCCTGCGGGATCAGGAAGTTGTCGGCGGCTCCCAGCCTGAGCTCGGCGCCGAGCCGGCCGATGTCGGGCGCGTTATCGAACACCGCGTAGAAGCAACCGTCCCCGGCGAGGACGCCGCTGGCCTCGAGGCGCCGGTCCACCGCGCTCGCCAGCAGCGAGGCGATCTTCGCCTCCCGTACCAGGACGAGCTGCCGCTGTCCCATTGCCGACACTCCT
>DATHIG010000815.1:0-5195 GCA_035490035.1 Actinomycetes bacterium | reverse complement strand
GCCAGGGTTCGGCGACCCGCCCGGGGCCACAGGATTCCTGGAGCTGGTCGACGACCTCGACCAGATCCGGACCCGGGCCGGCCTGGGCCGGCCGGTCCTGGTCGGCCTCGGTGCGCTGGCACCGGTCGCGCTCCGGGCCGCGGCCGACCAGCCATGGGCCTGGCGGGCGCTGGTGCTCGCACCGGCGGCCGGGCGCCCGCCTCGAGCGGACGAGCTGGACGAGCTGGACGAGCTGGACCTGCCGGTCCTGCGACTCGCCGACCCTGCCCCCTGGGACGGCCGGGAGCCGGCGGCGGCGGTGGAGCGGCTGTTGGGCCGGCTCGGCGGGGAGCCGGGCTGGGCGGGGATCGCGCCGGACGCCCCGCCGCGGTGATCGGCTTCTGCCTGGCCGCCGGGGCGGGCAGCCGGTTGGCGCCGTTGACCCGGGTCACGCCCAAACCGCTGCTGGCCCCCGCCGGGCGGCCGCTGGTCGACCTGGCCGTCGAGGCGCTGCGCGCAGCCGGCGCGACCCGGGTGGTGATCAACGCCCACCACGGTGCCGACCTGCTGGCAGCTCATCTGGCCGGCCGGCCCGAGGTCGATGTGGTGGTCGAGCCGGTCCTGCTCGGCACCGGGGGCGGGCTGGTCAACGCCGCCCACCTCGGGCTCCTCGGCGCCGGCGACGACCCGGTCCTGGTCACCGCCGCCGACCACGTGGTCGATCCCGCCGACCTGGTCGCCCTGGCCGCCTCCCTTGAGCGGTCCGGCGCTCCCATGGTCGCCGGTGTGGTCCCGGCCACGATCGACCCCTTCGGCCTGCGCCTGGAGGGCCGGCGGGCGGTCCGCGATCCGGACGGGCCATGGGACTCGGCCGGGGTGTACGCGCTCCGGGCCGGCCTGCTCCACGACCTCGAACCGGGCCCCGCGACCCTGGCCGCCCGCGTGCTCGGCCCGCTGCTGGACCAGGGCCGGCTGGCCGGCCTGCCGTTCCGGGGGCCGATGGCCGACGCCGGCAGCCTCCACCGGCTGCTGGACGTCTCGGCCGGCCTCCTGGCCGGCCGCTGGCCCTACGCGTTGCCCCCCGGCCGCCTGGTCGGGACCGCGGAGGCCCACCCAGCGGCCGACGGGACCGTGTCCGGCCGCCCGGCGGTGATCCTGGGCCCGGTGTTCGTGGCCGAGGGGGCCGAGGTCGACGCGGCGGCCGTCCTTGCCGGGCCGGCGCTGCTCGACGCCGGCAGCCGGGTCGGCGCCGGGGCGGTGGTGACCCGGGCGGTGGTCGGGCCGGGAGCGGTGGTGGGGTCCGGGGCGAGGGTGGTCGGGTCGGTCCTTGGCCCCGGAGCCGAGCTGCCACCCGGCGCCAGCGCGGCCGCCGCCCTTGTCCCCGGCCCACCCAGCCGCCGTGCCGCCCCGCGACCACCGGTGGCCGAGCGCGGCGCCGACCGGCCGGGGTAGCCTCGGCGCCACCGGGCCGGCGCCGGGCACGCGCCGGGCGCCGCAACCGCCCGTCGACAAGGAGGCGTCCGTGACCGACCAGTGCACGATCGGCCTGCTCGGCGGCACCGGCCCCCAGGGCCGCGGGCTCGCCCTGCGGCTGGCCCTGGCCGGCCACCAGGTGCTGCTCGGCTCGCGCGACCCGCGGCGAGCCGCCGATGTCGTGGCCGAGCTGCTCGGCGGGCGCGACCTGCCGATCGAGGGCGTCGCCAACCAGGGCGCGGCCGCGCGCGCCGACCTCGTCTTCCTGGTCTTCCCGTTCGCCGGCCAGGCCGAGGTGCTGCCCGGCCTGGCCGGCCCGATCGGCGACAAGGTGGTGGTCGACGTCATCAACCCCCTCGGCTGGGACCAGGACGGCCCCTTCCAGCTCGACGTGCCCGAGGGGAGCGCCGCCGAGCAGGCGGCCGCGCTGCTGCCGCGGGCCCGGGTGGTGGCGGCCTTCCACCACGCCGCCCCGAGGCTGCTGGCCGACCCCGACCGGCAGGTGGAGACCGACGTGCTGGTCGCCGGGGACGACCCGGCGGCCAAGGCGCTGGTGCTGGAGCTGGCCGACCAGATCCCCGGCTGCCGTGGCGTCGACGCCGGGCCGCTGCGGCTGGCCCGCCAGCTGGAGGGGTTCACCGCGGTGATCGTCGGGATCAACCGTCGCTACAAGATCCACGCCGGCCTGCGGATCTCCCGGCTCGGGGACGACAGGCGCCTGCGCCGCAACGCGGAGCTGCGGCCGGCCGGCGCCCGGGAGGAGGGCTCGTGAGGATCTACACCCGCGGGGGTGACGACGGCACCACCGGGTTGCTCTACGGCGGTCGGGTCGACAAGTCCGACCAGCGCACCGAGGCCTACGGCACCACCGACGAGGCGGTGGCCGCTCTCGGCATGGCCAGGGTGTTCATCGCCGACAGCATCCTGGCCGACCTGGTGCTGCGCCTGCAGCGCGAACTGTTCATCGTCGGCTCGGAGCTGGCCACCGCCACCGAGAACAGCCACAAGCTGCGCCCCGGCTCGACCAAGGTCACCGCCGAGATGGTCGACGACCTCGAGGTGGCGATCGACGAGTACGTGGCCAGGACCCGCATGCCCGACCAGTTCATCGTCCCCGGCGAGTCGCGCGGCTCGGCCTTCCTCGACTTCGCCCGCACCGTCATCCGCCGGGCCGAGCGCCAGACGGTGGCCATGGACCGGGCCGGGCTGCTGGCCGACGGCGAGGTCGTCCGCTACCTCAACCGCCTGGCCGACCTGGTGTTCGTGCTCGCCCGCTACGAGGAGGGCGACTTCCGGACCCTCCGCGGCGGCTAGCCGCATGCGGCACGTCGTCGACGCCCGCGGCGCATCGGTCATGCTGCCCGACCGGGTGCGGCGGGTCGTCAGCCTGGTCCCGTCGCTGACCGAGTGGCTGGTGGTCACCGGGGTGGGGGAGCGCCTGGTCGGCGTCACCGACTGGTGCGTCGAGCCGGCCGACGCGGTCGCCGGTCTGGCCCGGGTGCGCGGCACCAAGAACCCCGACCTGGAGGCCGTCCGCCGGCTGGGGCCCGACCTGGTGGTGGCCAACGCCGAGGAGAACCGCAAGCTGGACGTGCAGCGCCTGGAAGCCGCGGGGACGGCCGTGTTCGTCACCATGCCGACCACCGTCGCCGGGGCCGTCACCGAGCTGCGCCAGCTGGCCGCCGCCGTCGGCGACCTGCCAGGGGCGGCGGCACTGGACGCCGACCTGGTCGCCGCCGTTGCCGGCGCCTACCGCCGCCGGCCGTCCCGCCCCGTCCGCTACGCCTGCCCGGTCTGGCGCGACCCCTGGCTGTGGCTGGGCCGCCGGACCTACGCGGCCGACCTGCTCGGGCTGGCCGGGGGCGAGCCGGTGCTGGACGACCCGGCCACCCGCTACCCAAGGATCGAGCCGGAGGCGCTGGCCGCGCTCGCCCCGCAGCTGGTGCTGCTGCCGTCCGAGCCCTACCGGTTCGGCCCGGCCGACGCCGACGAGGTGGCCGCCTTCAGCGGCGCCCGGGTCGAGCTGGTCGACGGCCGCGCCCTCACCTGGTACGGCCCGCGCATCCCGGCCGCGCTGTCGGCGTTCCGCGAGCTGCTGGGAAGCAGCCGATGACCGGGCAGCACCCGACCAACCGGCACCAAGCCAGCGGGTGGCACTCGGCCGGCGCGCGGGCGCCGGCCGGTGCCACCGCTGCTACTTCCTGATCAGCTCGGCCTCGATCTCCAGGCGGACGGTCTTGGCCAGCAGGAAGCCGCCGGTCTCCAGGGCGGCGTTCCATTTCAGGCCAAAGTCCTCGCGGTTGACCTCAGGGACCACCCCGGAGAAGCCGATCCGCTGGTTGCCCCACGGGTCGATGGCGGCCCCGAGGAACTCCACGTCGACGGTGATCGGGCGGGTGACGCCGCGGACGGTGAAGTCGCCGTCGACCTTCCACTCGTTCTCGCCGTCGCCGGGCCGTATCGCGGTGCTGCGGAAGGTGATCGTCGGATACTTCTCGACGTCGAAGAAGTCGGGCGACTTCATGTGGGCGTCGCGGGTCGGGTCCTTGGTGTCGACGGTGGACGCGTCGATCTCGATCTCCAGCGAGGACTCCTCGGGGACCTCGGCGATGGTGGCGACACCGGCTGCGCCGGGGAACCGGCCGCGCACCTTGGCCATCAGGTGGCGGGCGATGAACTCGAACGACTGGTGCGAAGGGTCGATCTCCCAGCTGCCGGCCTCCGGGACCTGGCGGCCGTTGACGACCCGGGCCCCCGGGGTCGCGGTGACTTCCTCACTCATGCTGATCTCCTCCCTCAGGATGGATGACTCGGATACCACATTGACCGCGCCAACACGCCTCGGGACATGGTTGTTCCCGCAACTATCCTTCCGGTGACGAAGCTTCGGCGCCGGGCTCAGTGGTACCGGTGCTCGGGGGCCGGGTAGTGGCCCTCGGCAACGTCCTTGGCGAAGCGGCTGGCCGCCTCGGTGATGATGGAGCGCAGGTCGGCGTAGCGCTTGACGAAGCGGGGCGCCGGGTCGGGGCTCAGCCCGAGCAGGTCGGTGATGACCAGCACCTGGCCGTCGACGTCGGCGCCGGCGCCGATGCCGATGGTGGCGACCTCGACCGCCTGCGTGACCCGGGCGCCCAGCTCGGCCGGGATCGCCTCCAGCACGATCGCGAAGCAGCCGGCGTCCTGCAGGGCCAGGGCGTCGGCCAGCAGCTCGTCGCCCTCCTGGCCGCGGCCCCTGACCACCCGCCGGCCGAACGCGTTGGCGGACTGGGGGGTGTAGCCGAGATGGCCCATCACCGGGATGCCGGCCCTGGTCATCCTGCCGACCGCCTTGGCCGAGCGGCGTCCGCCCTCGAGCTTGACGGCGTTCGCACCGGCCTTGACCAGCCGGGCGGCGTTCCGGACGGCGTCGGCCGCCGACGCCTGGTAGGTCCCGAACGGCAGGTCGCCGACGACCATGGCGTTGCCGACCCCCCGGGCGACCGCCGCCGTGAAGATCAGCGCCTCCTCCATGGTCACCGGGATGGTGGTGTCGTAGCCGAGCACGTTGTTGCCGACCGAGTCACCCACCAGCAGCAGCGGGACCCCGGCCTCATCCAGCACGCGGGCGGTCAGGGCGTCGTAGGCGGTGAGCATGACGAAGCGTTCCTGCCGCTGCTTCCAGACGGCGAGGTCGGCGGGGGTCACCGGCATGGCGGCCTCCTCTGCGATGGCTCCTCGGAGCCCGCGCGGCGGGTCTCCTGGAC
>DATHIG010000814.1:0-13283 GCA_035490035.1 Actinomycetes bacterium | reverse complement strand
GCCTGGGCCAGCTCGGCCAGGGTGTCGACGACCATCCCCTGGACGTACTGGTTGGCGCCGATCCGGCGCCCGAACGCCTCCCGGACCCTGGCGTACTCCAGCATCCGCTCGTACAGGTGCTGGGCGGTGCCGACGGCCATGGCGGCGATCGAGACCCGGCCGCCGTTGATCCAGCGCATCGCCGAGTAGAAGCCGTAGCCCTCCTTGCCGAGCAGCGCGTCCTCGGCGACGCGGCAGTCGGTGAAGACCAGCTCGGCCTGGTGCTCGTCGTACATGGTCCGCTGGCGGCGGCCGACCTCGAAGCCGGGGCTGTCCTTGTCGACCAGGAAGCAGCTGATGCCCCCCCGCGCCCCCTTGCCCGCGTCGGTGACCGCGAACAGGATCACGTAGTCGGCCTCGGCCCCGTGGGTGATGAAATGCTTGCGGCCGTTGATGACCCAGCCGCCGTTGTCGCGCTCGGCCCGCGTGCGGATCCGGGTGGCGTCGGAGCCGGCGTCGGGCTCGGTCAGGGCGAAGCAGGCCTCCCGCTCGGCCCGCATCGTCGGCGCGAGATACCGCTCCTGCTGCTCAGGGGTGCCGTCGAGCAGGATCGGGGTCGGACCCTCCACGCTCGGCAGCACGCCGCCGGGCATGGCCAGCAGCAGTCCGTGGCGCATGCACTCCTCGACGCACAGCACCAGGCCGAGGTGGCCGACCCCGCCCCCGCCGGCCTCCTCCGGCATGAACAGCGAATAGTAGCCCTCGGCGGCCGAGCGCTTGCGCAGCGCTCGCTTCTCCTGCTCGAGGGCGGCGAAGGTGCCGGTGTCGGTGATCTCCTGGGCGTAGCGGGCTTCGATGGGGGCGATCTCCCGCTGGATGAAGGTGCGGATCGCCTCCCGCAGCGCGACCAGTTCCTCGGGCAGTTGCACGACGCTCACTTCGGTCACCTCCGCTGGCGGACACCGTGTCCAGCCTAACCAGCGGGCGGCAGGGAGGATAGGGGCAGTGATCCACCCCAGGCTAGGCTTGAGCCCCCGGTGCCCCAGCCACCTGGCGGCCGTCCTGGAACACGGCGACCGGGTGCTGCAGGACGGCGACGTCGGCGGTGACGTCGCCGGCGGCGACCAGCACGTCGGCGGCGGCGCCCCGGCGCAGCACACCCCGGTCCGGCACGCGGAGCAGGTCGGCGGCCTCGGCGGTGGCCGCGCGGACGGCCAGCAGGACGTCGAGGCCGGCCTCGACCATGAACGCGAGCTCGCGGGCCACCCCGCCGTGCGGGTTGTCGGGGGTGCCGGCGTCGGTGCCGGCCACCGTTGGGACCCCCGCCTCGACCGCGGCCAGGAACGAGGTGACCTGGGCCTCGGCGGCCGGCCGGGCCCGGTCCTTGATCCAGGCGGGCACGCTCGGCCCGCCGAGGATGCCGCGGGGCGCCGAGAACGTCGGCGTGTAGCGGGCCCCGGTGGCCAGGAACAGCTCGATGGCCGCGTCGTCCAGGAACATGCCGTGCTCGACCGAGTCGACCCCGGCCCGCAGGGCGGCCGCCACCCCGCCCTCGCCGATGGCGTGGGCGGCGACGGTCAGGCCGAGCCGGTGGGCCTCCTGGACCAGGGCGTCCAGCTCCGGCTGGGTGTAGGCGGGCTCGCGGGGGTCGATGCCCATGGTGAGCACGCCGCCGGTGGCCACCACCTTGATGCAGCGGGCGCCAAGGGCCAGGTTGGCCCTGACCGCGGTCCGCATGTCGTCCGGCCCGTCGGAGACCCGGCCGATGTAGGCGATATGGCCGCCGGTCATGGTCACCGCCGGGCCCGATGCCACCACCCGCGGCCCGGCGATGGTGCCGGCCTCGACCGCCCGCCCGACCACGACCGCTTCGGCGCCGGGGGAGCCCAGGTCGCGCACCAGGGTGACCCCCTGGTCGAGCTGGCGGCGGGCGTTGGCCACCGCGGCCATGGTCCGCTCAGCCTCGGTCTTGGGCACGTCGGCGGCCAGGTCGGGGCCGCCGCTGGCCACCAGGTGGACGTGGACGTCGACCAGCCCGGGCAGCAGCGTCCCGCGCGGGAAGTCGCGGGACGGCAGGCTGGCAGCGCGCTCGGGCAGGCCGGTGGCCGGCCCGGCGTAGGCGATGCGACCGCTCTCGACCAGTAGCGCAGCGTCGGCCACGGGTGGGGCGCCGGTGCCGTCCAGCAGGCGCGCGGCGCGCAGGACGAGGGGGTCGGTGGTCGCGGGGTCGGTCATGTGCAGTGTGGGCGAAGGGGGACTTGAACCCCCACGTCCTTGCGGACACAGGAACCTGAATCCTGCGCGTCTGCCAATTCCGCCACTCGCCCGAGGGAATCGAGCGGGGATTGTAGCACGGCCGTGACCACTCTCGACCTGGAAAGCGCTGGTCACCAACTAGAGTGGGTACACTGCCGCGAGTCGGTGTGCGGATTGGGGAAGGAGTGCCCGAGGGCTCGACCGATGAGGATCTTGCGTGACTTCGAGCGGCGCCTTGAGGGCGCGGTGGAGGGGCTGTTCGCGCGCGCCTTCCCCTCAGGGGTGCAGCCGGTGGAGCTCGGCAAGCGCCTGGTCCGCGAGGTTGAGGACGGGCGCACGGTCGGCGTCAACCGCGTCTACGTGCCCAACGTCTACGTCTACGAGCTCTCGCCGGGCGACCGGGAACGCTTCGCCGACTACGAGCAGGCGCTCGCCCAGGAGCTGGCCGCGCTGGCCGTTGACACGGCCAGGGAGCGTGACTGGGCCATGCTCGGGCCGGCCCGGATCGAGTTCGAGACCGCCGACGACCTCCAGGGCGGCCGCTTCCGGATCGCCAGCCGGGTCGAGTCCGCCGAGCAGCAGGCCGACTACGCCGCCGCCGGGCCGGCGGGGGCAGCCCGGCCGGTCGGCCCCCACACCGCCATGCTCCCCGGCCAGCGCCCCCGGCCCAAGGTGCAGGCCCTGGCCAGCCTGGTGCTGGTCCAGGGCGGCCAGCCGATCCGCACCTACCCGCTGGGCGCGGCCGAGATGTCCATCGGCCGGGCCGAGCAGTCCGACATCCCGCTGGCCGACCCGGGTGTCTCCCGGAACCACGCCAGGGTGGTGCGCGAAGGCGACGACTTCATCATCGAGGACCTGCGCTCCACCAACGGCACCCAGGTCAACGGCCAGCCGGTCAGGCGCCGCCGCCTGGCCAACGGCGACATGATCAAGCTGGCCAGCTCGACGCTTCAGTTCCGGCGGGAGGGCTGATGCCGCCGATCTTCCTGCTCGCCGTCAAGGTCGCCTTCCTGGTGATCCTGTACCTGTTCGTGGCCAGGGCCGTCCGAGCCGTGACCCTCGACGTGTTCGGGCCGCGGGCCGAGCGGCGCCGGGCGCGGCCGGCCCGAGCACCCACCCGCCCGGTGCCGCGGACCGGCGGGCCCGGCCGTCCGGCCCGCCGCCTGCCCCGTGAGCTGGTCGTCACCGACGAGGGCGGCCGGCGCACGGTCCCGCTCAAGGACTCGCTGACCGTCGGACGGGCGGCCACCTGCGACGTTGCCATCCGCGACACCTACGTCTCCAACGTGCACGCCCGCATCTACCAGCGGGACGGCTCCTGGTGGCTGGAGGATCTCGGCTCCACCAATGGCACCTACATCAACCGGACCAGGGTGCAGCAGCCGACCGTGATCGGCCCGGGCGACGAGGTCAAGATCGGCAAGGCCACCCTGGAGCTGCGCCGCTGATGCGCCTGGTATTCGCGGCCGCTACCGACGTCGGTCGGATGCGCAAGAACAACGAGGACAGCTACCTGAGCCAGAAGCCGGTGGCCGCGGTCGCCGACGGCATGGGCGGGCACAGCGCCGGCGAGGTGGCCAGCGCCATCGCCATCGAGGAGCTGGCCGCCCTGCGCGGCCGGGGCCCGTGGGAGAACGAGACGGCCGCCACCGACGACCTCAAGCAGGCGATCCTCCGGGCCAACCGCCGCATCCGCGAGATGGCGGCCGGCGACCGCAAGCTGAACGGCATGGGGACCACCCTGGTCGCCCTGCTGGAGGACGGCGACCTGGTCCACCTGGCCAACGTCGGCGACTCCCGCGGCTACCTGCTCCGCCAGGGCGAGCTCTCCCAGGTCACCGTCGACCACTCGCTGGTCCAGGAGCTGGTCGACGACGGCCGGCTCTCCCCCGAGGACGCCGAGCGGCACCCGCAGCGCAGCGTCATCACCCGCGCCCTTGGGATCGAGCCCGAGGTCGAGTTCGACCTGTTCACCTACAAGCTGCAGGTCGGCGACCGGCTGCTGCTCTGCTCGGACGGCCTTTCGGACGTGGTCGAGCCGCGCCAGATCCGCAACGTGCTGCTGCGGGTCCGCAACCCCGACGAGGCGGCCAGGCGGCTGATCGCGGTGGCCAACGAGCAGGGCGGCCCCGACAACATCACCGTGATCGTGGTCGACGCCAACGACGGATCGGTCGTCGAGGACCATGAGGACGAGACGGGCGACCTGGCCGTCGGGTCGGCGACCGGGGCCATGCCGGCGGTGACCGGCGACGGGGCTGCTGACGGCCGCAGCGGCCGCGCCGCCAGGGCAGCCAAGGACCGGTCCCTGGCCATGCACCGCCGGCTGCAGCGGGTCCTGCTCGCCGCGATCGTCGTCCTGGTGGCGGTGGCCGTCCTGGTCGCCGGGCGCAGCTTCCTGTTCAGCCGCTACTGGGTGGGGTTCGACGGTGACACGGTGGCCGTGTTCCAGGGCGTGCCCGGCGACGTGGCCGGGCTCCGGTTCTCGCGGATGCTGGAGCACAGCCCGGTCAGCCGGGCCCAGGTGCCGGCCGGGTACGCGGCCCGGCTGGAGGCCGGCGTGCCGGCCGACGACCTCGACGACGCGCGCCGCATCGCCGGCTGCGCCCCGCTGGTGTTCAGCCCCGACGGCTGCAGCGGCGCGGCGACCTCGACAACAGCCACCCCGACGACGACGGTCGCGACCACCAGCACCCGGGCCTCGGGGGGCTGAGGCGTGGAGTCCCGCCGCAACGTGGAGCTCTCGCTGCTCCTGCTCGCCCTGATCCTGTCCGTCGGGGCCTACGTGATCGTCGGGTTGGCCGCCGACAACGAGGTGCCGGCGGGCAGCCTCGGCTACGGCGCCACCCTGGCCGGCCTGTTCCTGGGCGCCCACCTGGTGCTGCGCTGGCGGGCCCCCCAGGCCGACCCGATCCTGCTGCCGGGGGCCGCCCTGCTCAACGGCCTCGGCCTGGTCATGGTCCGCCGGCTCGACTACGCCGAGGCGGCCAAGGAGAACTACCGCCCCGAGGCCCCTGCCCAGGCCCTGTGGACGGTGCTCGGGGTGGCGGTGTTCGTGGCCGTGATCGTGGTCATCCGCGACCACCGGGTGCTCGACCGCTACCGCTACTCCTGGCTGCTGCTGGGCGTGGTGCTGCTGATGCTGCCGGTGGTGCCGGTGCTCGGCCGGGAGATCAACGGCGCCCGGCTGTGGATCCGCATCGGCCCCTTCTCCGGCCAGCCGGCCGAGGCGGCCAAGATCGCCCTGGTGGTGTTCCTGGCCGCCTACCTGGCCGAACGCAAGGAGCTGCTGGCCACCGCCACCTACCGGGTCGGGCCGTTCCTGCTCCCCGAGATCAAGTACTTCATGCCCCTGCTGCTGGCCTGGGCGGCCAGCCTGTTCGTGCTCTTCTTCGAGAAGGACCTCGGCTCCAGCCTGCTGTTCTTCGGGGTGTTCGTGGTCCTGCTGTACGTGGCGACCGGGCGCTTCTCCTACGTGGCCGCCGGGCTGGGCCTGTTCCTCACCGGCGCGGTCATCGCCTACAACCTGTTCAGCCACGTCCAGACCCGGGTGGCGACCTGGCTGGACGTCTGGAAGTACTACAACGACCGGGGCTTCCAGCTCGCCCAGGGGCTGTTCGCGCTCGCCACCGGCGGGATCCTGGGGCAGGGCTGGAACCAGGGCCGGCCCGACTTCATCCCGTTCGCCTCCACCGACTTCATCTTCGCCGCCTTCGGGGAGGAGCTCGGCCTGCTCGGGGTCACGGCCATGCTCCTGGTGTATCTCCTCATGGTTTTCCGGGGGCTGCGGATCTCCCTGGCCGCCCCCGACGACTTCGGCAAGCTGCTGGCGGTCGGGCTGATCACCAGCTTCGCCCTGCAGGTGTTCGTGATCGTCGGCGGGGTGACCCGGCTCATCCCCCTCACCGGCATCACCTTGCCGTTCGTGAGCTTCGGCGGCTCGAGCCTGCTGGCCAACTACGCGCTGATCGCGCTGCTGTGCCGGATCTCGGACGAGGGCACGCCGGCTCCGGCGGCCAGGCCCACCGCGCCGGCCGACGCCGGGGAGGTGACGGTCGTCCGATGAACCACCAGATCCGCCGGGTGGCGGTGGTCGTCCTGGTTGCCTTCATGGCCCTGCTCGCCGCCCCCCTCTACTGGCAGGTGCTGGCGGCCGACCGGCTGGCCAACGACTCCCGCAACACCCGGGTGCTGATCAAGGAGTACTCGATCGAGCGGGGGGCGATCGTGCTCGCCGACAAGACCGAGGTCGCCCAGTCGGTCCGTTCCAGGCAGCGCGGCGACCCGCTGGAGTTCGTCCGCCGCTACCCGCAGGGCGAGCGCTACGGCATGGTCACCGGCTTCTACTCGCTGGTCTTCGGCCGCACCCTGGCCGAGCAGGAGTTCAACTCGTTCCTGCTCGGACGGGCGCCCGAGCAGTTCGGCCAGAACGTGACCGACCTGCTCACCGCCCGCGAGACCCCCGGCGGCACGCTGGTGCTGACCCTCGACCGGGCCGCCCAGGAGACCGCCGAGCAGGCCTTGGCCGAACGAAAGGGAGCCGTGGTCGCGCTGGACCCGAGGACCGGCGCGGTGCTGGCGATGACCACCTTCCCCCGCTACAACCCGAACCTCCTGTCCAGCCACAACCCCGAGGAGATCCGGAAGAACTGGGACAGGCTGATCGACAACCCGGACGGGCCGCTGCTGAACCGGGCCGCCGGGGCGCTGTACCCGCCCGGGTCGACCTTCAAGGTGGTCACGGCGGCGGCCGCGCTGGAGAACGGCACCACCCTGGACAAGGAGCTGCCGTCCCCGACGGTCTACGACGTGCCCCAGACCTCGGCCGACATCCGCAACTTCGGGGGCTCCAGCTGCGGCGCCGACACCCTCACCCTGCCGGAGGCCCTCCGGATCTCCTGCAACACCACCTTCGCCGCGCTCGGTGTCGAGCTGGGCGACCAGAAGCTGGCCGCCGAGGCCGAGAAGTTCGGGCTCAACCAGCCAAGCCCCTACGAGCTCCCCGCGGCCACCAGCTCGATCCCGGACCAGCAGGACGTGCCGGCCACCGCCCAGAGCGCCATCGGCCAGCGCGACGTGCGCGTCTCGCCCCTGCAGATGGCCAGCGTGGCCGCGACCATCGCCAACGGCGGCCGGCGGATGGCCCCGTTCGTGGGCCGGCAGGTCCTGTCCGCCGAGGGTGGGGTGGTCAAGCGGTTCGAGGGCGAGGACCTCGGCCAGGCGATCCCCGAGCGGGTGGCCGGCGATCTCCGAGCCATGATGCTCAGGGTGGTCGAGCAGGGCACCGGGACCGCCGCCCAGATCCCGAACCTGCAGGTGGCCGGCAAGACCGGCACCGCCCAGCACGCCAGGGGCAGGGCCCCGCACGCCTGGTTCATCGGCTTCACCGAGTCGGGCGACCGGGCGATCGCGGTCGCGGTGGTGGTGGAGGAGGGCGGCAACGCCGGCAGCGAGGCCACCGGCGGCCGGACCGCGGCCCCGATCGCCAGGCGGGTCATCCAGGCCTACATGGGGGGCGGCGGATGACCTCCCGGAGGGGTTCGGGGAACCCCAAGGGGGTGCCCCGATGAATCAATCCTTGGGCAACCGCTACCGGCTGGGCGAGCGGATCGCGGCCGGGGGCATGGGCTCGGTGTACCGGGCGGTCGACGAGACCCTTGGCCGGCAGGTCGCGGTCAAGGTGCTCCGGCGCGAGCTGGCCGAGGACCCGACGTTCCTGGAGCGGTTCCGGCGCGAGGCCCGGGCCGTCGCCGTGGTCTCCCATCCCGGGGTGGCCGGCGTCTACGACTACGGCGAGCTGGGCGGCCAGCCGTTCATCGTGATGGAGCTGGTCGAGGGGGAGACCCTGGCCGAGCTGATCGCGGCCAGGGGCCGGCTGCCGTGGCCCGAGGCGTTCGCCATCGGGGAGCAGGTGGCACGGGGCCTGGCCGCCGCGGGAGCCCACGGGCTGGTCCACCGGGACGTGAAGCCGGCCAACATCCTGCTCGGAGCCGACGGCCGGGCCAAGCTCACCGACTTCGGCATCGCCAAGGCGGCCACCTCGGACACCCTGACCCGGACCGGCATGGTGCTTGGCAGCGCCAACTACGTGGCCCCCGAGCAGGCGCAGGGCGCCGAGGTCGGCCCGGCCGCCGACCAGTACTCGCTCGGCTGCGTGCTGTTCGAGGCGGTCACCGGGGAGACGCCCTACCGCGGCTCCAACCCGGTCGCGATCGCCACCCAGCACGTCTCGGCTCCGGTTCCCGACCCGCGCGAGCACCGTCCCGACCTGCCAGCCGCGGCCGCCGAGCTGATCCGCAAGGCCCTGGCCAAGGAGCCGGAGCGGCGGTTCGCCTCGGCCGCGGCCATGGCCGACGGCCTCGCGGCGACGGCCGGGATCGGGGTCGCGGGAAACGGGGCGCCACCTGCCGGGGTCCCGCAGGCGCCGGTCTCGCCGACCCCGCCGGCGCCGTGGACAGCGGTCGGCCGGGCGGGCGGCCCGGGCCGACGGCCGAGCCGGCGGGTGCTGGCCGTGGGGACGCTCGTCGTGATCGCCCTGCTCCTGCTAGCCTGGCTGCCGCGCAGCGGGCTCTTCGATCCCCCGGCCGGCCGGCCCGAGCGCTCGCGACCCGCCAGCTCCACCATCGCCCCAGCGGTCGGTGGGCCGTCTCCGCCGGAGCAGGCGACGGCTGACGAGCAGGACAAGCGCAAGGCCAAGGACAGGGACAAGGGCGACGAGGACGACTGATGGCGACGACACCCCAGGTGCTGCTCGACCGCTACGAGGTTGGCCGGCTGCTCGGCGCCGGCGGCATGGCCGAGGTGTTCGAGGGCCGCGACCGGCTGCTGGCCCGCCGGGTGGCCATCAAGGTCCTCCAGTCCCAGTTCGTCCGCGACCCGAGCTTCCTCATCCGGTTCAAGCGCGAGGCCCAGGCCGCGGCCAGCCTCAGCCACCCCAACATCGTCGGCGTGTACGACACCGGCTCCGAGGACGGCACCCACTTCATCGTCATGGAGTACGTGGACGGCCGCACCCTCAAGGACGTGATCCGGGCCGAGGGGCCGCTGTACCCGGAGCGCGCGGCCGAGGTCTGCGCCGACGTCTGCAGCGCGCTGGTCGCCGCCCACGCCCGCGGTCTCATCCACCGCGACATCAAGCCGGGCAACGTGATGCTCACCCCGGATGGCAAGGTCAAGGTGATGGACTTCGGGATCGCCAGGGCGGCCACCTCGGAGACCATCACCCAGACGGCCGCGGTCGTCGGCACGGCCCAGTACATCTCTCCCGAGCAGGCCCAGGGGCAGGCGGTCGACTACCGCAGCGATATCTATTCGACCGGCTGCTGCCTGTACGAGATGCTCACCGGGACGGTGCCGTTCACCGGGGCGACGCCGGTGGCCATCGCCTACCGGCACGTCCGCGAGGACCCGACCCCGCCGCGGATGCTGAACCGGGACGTGCCGGCGCCGCTGGAGGCGATCTGCCTGAAGGCGATGGCCAAGCTGCCCGACAACCGCTACCAGACGGCGGCCGAGCTCCACGACGACCTGGAGCGGTTCCGCAACGGCCGCCCGGTGCTGGCGACGCCGCTGCTGAACGGGGCAGCGGCCACCCAGACGATCCCCCGGAGCACCGCCGACGCCGACCCGACGGCGATGCTCGGCGGCACGTTGGCCGCCGACCGCGCCAGCCGTTACGCCGAGCCGCTGGAGGAGGAGCGTCGCACCTCGGTCGGGTGGATCGTGGTCAGCCTGCTCGCCCTCGTCCTTGTCGGGGTGGCCGCGTTCTTCATCACCCGGGCCCTCACCGGGACCGGCACCACCGGCACGACGGCCACCGTGCCGACCACGGCCGCGCCCACGACCGCCCCGCCGACCACCGAACCGCCGACCACCGCCCCACCCACCACGGCCCCGCCGACCACCGCGCCGCCGACCACCGCCCCACCCACCACCGCCCCACCCACCACCGGGGCCTAGAGCACCGGCCAGGCATCCGGGTTCGAGGGATGTGCGCGGCCGCCGTGGGCGGCGCGCACGCTCACGGGCTGCACGGAGGCTCCGGCGCTGCCTGCGGCGCCGGATACATGACAGCTGGTCTACGCCGCGGAGCGGACGGCAAGGCCGGTCAGCCAGTTGCCGAGGAGCTGGTGGCCGGCGTCGGTGAGGATCGACTCGGGGTGGAACTGGACGCCCTCGACCGGGTGGCTGCGGTGGCGCAGGGCCATGACCAGGCCCTCGGCGGTCTCCCCGGTGACCTCCAGCACATCGGGCAGAGCCTCCCGCTCGACCAGCAGCGAGTGGTAGCGGGTGGCCGCGAACGGGACCGGCAGGCCCTCCAGCACCCCGGCCCCCTGGTGGTGGACCGGCGAGGTCTTGCCGTGCACCAGCTCCGGGGCGGGGCCGACCTTGCCGCCGTAGACGTGGCCGATGACCTGGTGGCCGAGGCAGACGCCGAGCACGGGCAGGTCGGCCCCGAGGTCGCGGACGATGTCGACCGAGAGCCCGGCGTCCCGCGGATGGCCAGGGCCTGGTGAGATCACCACGCCGTCCGGGTCGAGCGTGCGCACGTCCGCGACCGTCCCGGCGTCGTTGCGCCACACCACCGTCTCGGCGCCGAGCTCCCCCAGGTACTGCACCAGGTTGAAGACGAACGAGTCGTAGTTGTCGACGACCAGGATCCGGAGCCCGCGGCCCGGGTCGCCCTGGTTCACCGGGGCACCCCCTCGGAAGAGCTCCCCGACTCACCCGGGGACCCCTCCTGGGCTCCCCGGACCTCTCCGGACGGAGCCCCACCGCCACCGGCCGCCGCCCCGGCCTTGGCCTGCTCCTCCTCGACCAGGGCGCGGCGCAGGACCTTGCCGATCAGGGTCTTGGGCAGCTCGTCGCGGAACTCGATCGACCGGGGGACCTTGTAGCCGGCCAGGCGCGCCTTGGCGAACTCACGGATCTCGTCGGAGGTCGCCTGCTCACCGGATCGCAGGACCACGAACGCCTTGACGATCTCGCCCCGATAGGCGTCGGGCACCCCGGCGACCGCCACCTCCAGGATCTGGGGGTGCTGGTAGAGGATCTCCTCGACCTCGCGCGGGTAGACGTTGTACCCGCCGGCGATGATCAGGTCCTTCTTGCGGTCGACGATCGCGAAATAGCCCTCCTCGTCCATGGTCGCCATGTCCCCGGTGAGCAACCAGCCGTTCCTGAGCACCTGGGCCGTCTCGTCCGGCTGGTTCCAGTAGCCCTGCATCACCTGCGGGCCGGCGAGGGCCAGCTCGCCCGGCTCACCGGGAGGCATGGTCTGGTCGGGGTCGGACGGGTCGGCGATCCGGGCCAGCGTGTCCGGGATGGGCATGCCGATGGTGCCGGCCTTGCGCTTGCCGTAGATCGGGTTGGCGATGGCCACCGGCGAGGACTCGGAGAGGCCGTAGCCCTCGACCAGGCGGCCGCCCGAGAACCGCTCGAACCGCTCGGCGACCTCCTGGGGCAGGGGGGCCGCCCCTGACAGGCACGCCTTGATGCTGGACAGGTCGTGCCCGCCCTTCTCGACGGCGTTGTTGATGGCCACATACATGGTCGGCACACCGGGAAACAGCGTCGGCCGGTACTTGTCGACCGCGGCCAGCACGCCGTCCAGGTCGAAGCGGGGCTGCAGCACGAGGGCGGCGCCCAGGCGCACGCCGAGCAGCAGGCAGACGGTGAGCCCGTAGACGTGGAAGAAGGGCAGCACGGCCATCATGACCTCGCGGCCCGGGTCGGCGTCGGGGAACCAGGCCCGTACCTGCTCGATGTTGGCCCTGAGATTTGCGTGGCTGAGCATCACGCCCTTGGAGAGGCCGGTGGTGCCGCCGGTGTACTGCAGCAGGGCCAGGTCGCGGTCGGGGTCGACCTCGGACTGCTCCGCGACGGCCGAGGCCGAGCCGAGCACCTCCCGCCAGCGCTTGACCGGCTCGTCCTTGCCCACGCTGGCACTGGCCGCCTTGCCCTTCCTGGTGTAGGGGGCGAGCACCCGCTTGACCCCTGGAAGCTCGTCGAGCACCGAGGTCACGATCACCTCGCGGACCGCGGTCCGGGGCCGCAGGGCCTTGACCCGCTCGTAGACCAGGTCGAGGCAGACCAGCACCTCGACCCCGGCGTCGGCCAGCTGGTGGCCGAGCTCCCGCTCGGTGTACAGGGGGTTGTTCTGGACCACCGTCGCCCCCAGCCGCAGCGCCCCGAACAGGGCGACCACCGCCTGTGGGCAGTTGGGCAGGATCAGCCCAACCCTGGTCCCCCGACCCACCCCAAGCCCTGCCAGCACCCCGGCGAACCGCCGGGCCTGCTCGGCCAGCTGGGCGTAGGAGGTGGTGCGACCCTCGAAATGGAGCGCCGGCGCATGGGGGAAATCCCTGGCCGCGTCCTCCAGCAGGCCGGCCAGACTGGCCTTGGGCAGCTCCACGTGCTCGGGGACACCCGGCGGGTAGTTGTCGAGCCACGGCGTCGTCACGTCGGGCATCGTGGTCGCACCTCGTTCCTCCAGGACGCACAAGGGCGTGCGCATGCCGGCTTGGCATGGAGTATCTGTTGTCGCCCACCGTCAGGACAATCTATGGCGCTGCCGAGCGGACCCTCCGCAGCCGCCGGTCAGAAGCTCTCGGGGAGGACCCGTTCCAGCCAGGGGAAGACGTAGAACCAGCAGACCACCATGACCAGCACGATCCAGGAGATCACGGCGACGATCCGGGGCCAGGACCTGCCGGGGCGGTCCTCGGGCTGGCGGAACCGCCTGCGATCTGACGGTGCGGTGCGCTGGGCCTCGTCCGGTCCGGCGGCTCCATAGGACGACGTCCCGGCCGGCGGCCGCTGGGTCCTTCCGAGCGGCACGGCCGGCTCGATGTCGACCGCCGGGTCAGGGGGCCAGGCGCGGGCGGCCGCACCTGGGTCGGAACCCCGCCTGGCCGCCGGCACATCGGTCGGGATCGCGGCCGCCCAGTCGCCGGGCGACGGCGCCGACGGCGGCGGCACCCCGTTGCCCGGCCCCGGCCCGGCCGACCAGGCGGAAGCCTGGCCGGCCTCCGGGGTCGGCCGCGGGC
>DATHIG010000813.1:0-2677 GCA_035490035.1 Actinomycetes bacterium | reverse complement strand
CGCCCGGGCCGCCGTCGGCAAGCGGGGCCTCGGCGGTCTCGTCCGCCCCGGCATCAGCAAGCGGCGCCCCGTCGGTCTCGTCCGCCCCGGCATCAGCAAGCGGCGCCACGTCGGTCTCGTCCGGCCCGGCCTCGGCCGGTGGGGGTTCGGACTCGTCCGGGCGTGCTTCCCCGAGGCGGATGGGCTGGTCAGTCACGCGAGACACTCTTTCACTCGAGTACGTGATGCGCAGGGAAGGTCAGCCGACCCGGCTGACCGCGGCATCGTACCCGATCGCGGGCCTGTGGCCCCTTCCCTCACGGTGCGGCGACCCCGGCGAACAGGTCGGTCTCGCGACCGCTGGCGGCGTCGACCGGCCCGACGGCACCCCTGGCGAGCCGGTAGTATTCCCAGCCCCAGACCAGTTGGCTGACGTCTTCGGAGAGCGCGAAGAAGGGGCCGTCGAGGGTGATCTGGGTCGCGTGGGCCTTCATCGCGGCCATTTTGCGATCGAGGTGGACGGTGCCGTCGATCGCCGCGGCGACGGCGTCGTCGGGGACCACGATGCCGAAGTCGTCGGCGTTCTCGAGGCCGAAGAAGCTCGACCCATCCTCGCGGGATCGGGCGACGGCCTCCTCGACCACGCTGCGGGGGAAAGCGGTCCAGTAGACCTTGGGCACGTCCCAGCTCGCTCCGAGGTCGACCCGGTATGAGGGTACGGCCGCGAGGGCCGACCCGTAGGTGGCGACCCGGTGGGCCTGGATGTGGTCGGGGTGGCCGTAGCCGCCGAACTCGTCGTAGGTGATGAGCACCTGGGGCCGCACGTCGCGGATGATCTCGACGAGGTGGTCGGCGGCTTCACGCAGGTCGGCCAGCCAGAACGCGTCGGCCCGGACGTCTGCAGGAGCGGTGGCCATCCCGCCCTCGTCCCACCCCATACCGGTGTCGCGGTAGCGGCCGGGGCCGCCGAGAAAGCGGTGGTCGCTGACGCCCAACTCGGCCATGGCGGCGGCGAGCTCGCCGATGCGGTGCCGGCCGAGCCCGTCGTCGCGGTGCGCCGCGAGATGCTCGAGGTCGGGGACGAGCACCTCGCCCTCCTCACCCAGCGTGCACGTGACCAGCGTGACGTGTGCGCCCTCAGCGGCGTAGCGCGCCATGGTGGCGCCGTTGGCGATGGTCTCGTCGTCGGGGTGGGCGTGGACGAGCAGCAGGCGCCTGCCCGCGAGTACTTCTGCCATGCCCGCCACCCTAGGGCCACGCCCCGACAGGCCACTTCACCAGGCGTGGAGACCGTTCACCAGGTTCACGCGCCTGGTGAACCGTCCGCCAGGGTGGTGAACGTGATCAACCGCCTGGCCGTGGTGGCGCGGTGCCGGGGCCAGGGGTCAGTGCTGGACGACGACGTCCTCGCGGACCGCGGCGTAGTGGCAGGCGGACTCGTGGTCTACCCCGGGGCGCACGATCAGCTCGGGAACCTCCATGGCGCACTTCTCGGTGGCCTTCCAGCACCGCGTCCGGAACCGGCAGCCACTGGGCGGGTTCGCCGGACTCGGCGGGTCGCCGGTAAGGATGATCTGCTTGCGCTGGCCGCGTACGGCTGGGTCGGGCACAGGGACGGCAGAGAGCAGGGCCTGCGTGTACGGGTGGGAAGGGCGCTCGTAGATCTGCGCCTCGGTTCCGATCTCGGCGAGCCGGCCGAGGTACATGACGGCGACCCGGTCGGAGATGTGGCGCACCACCGACAGGTCGTGGGCGATGAAGATGTAGGACAGTCCGAACTCGTCCTGCAGCTTCTCGAGCAGGTTGACGACCTGCGCCTGCACCGACACGTCGAGAGCCGAGACGGGCTCGTCGCAAATGATGATCTCGGGGCGCAGCGCAAGACCGCGCGCGATCCCGATCCGCTGCCGCTGGCCGCCGGAGAACTGGTGGGGATACCGGTTGATGTGCTCGGGGTTGAGCCCGACAACCTCGAGCAGTTCCTGGACCCGGCGGCGCCGGTCGCCACGCGGGGCGACCTCGGTGTGGATGTCATAGGGCTCGCCGATGATGTCGCCGACCGTCATCCGGGGGTTCAGCGACGAGTACGGGTCCTGGAAGATGATCTGGATGTTGCGGCGCAGCGCCTTCAGGGCCTTGCCACGCGCGCCGAAGATGTCCTTGCCCTTGAACTCGGCCTTGCCGCTGGTGGGTATCTCGAGCAGTACGAGGAGTCTGGCAAGCGTCGACTTGCCGCAGCCCGACTCGCCCACGATGCCCAGCGTCTCGCCCTTGTGCAGCTGGAACGACACACCGTCGACAGCCTTCACATCACCCACGTGTCGCCTGAAGACGATGCCGGTGGTCAGCGGGAAATGCTTGACGAGTTCCTGGACGTCGAGGACCACCTCGCCGGTCGGGCTAGATGCTGCCATCGAGGACCTCCTGGGCGAAATGACACGCGCTGAGCCGGCCCGGCGCCACCTCGAGCAACGCCGGCCGCTTCTCCCTGCAGATGTCCTGGGCGTATGGGCACCGCGGATTGAACTCGCAGCCGGGCGGGATACGCGTCAGGCTGGGCGGGAGGCCCCGGATCGCCGAGAGGTCCTGGCCCTTGAGGTCGACCCGCGGGATCGATTCCAGTAGGCCCTTGGTGTAGGGGTGGGCCGGCCTGGCGTAGATCTCGCCGACGACTGCCTTCTCCATGATCCGGCCCGCG
>DATHIG010000812.1:0-16930 GCA_035490035.1 Actinomycetes bacterium | reverse complement strand
AGCGCCTGTCCACAATTTGCCCGGCATCCCTCGATCCTGAATCTGACGGCCGTGATCTCCCCCAATGCCCGCGTGACCCGAGGCCTCGTGCGGGACTTGCTCTAGGAAAGCGAAGTCCCGGGGAGTGGGCGGGGGGTGGTGGCGACCTCCGGGGGTTGACCCGACGTCGTCGGAGTGGAGGCCGGCTCGGCCGCGGCCGGAGGCGGGGCCGAGGGTGGTGGGGAAGCGTCGTCGAGCTCGCCCGGGACGTGGTCGCGGAAGCCGAGCTGCTCGGGGCGGTCGGCGGCGGGGCGGAACACCACCCGGCGGACGTGCTCGTAGGGGACGAACAACAGGGAGAGCCGGTCGGGCTCGTCCTCGTCCTCGATCACCTCGAGGCTGACCCAGGTGGCGGCGGCGGCCAGCACCCGGCGGACGACGTACTCGGTGCCGTCGGCGGTGAGCAGGCGGACCTGGGGACTCGGCGGCGGCGCAGCGGCCGTGTAGTGGCCGATGGCCGCCGGCAGGGAGGTGGCGAAGAACTCCTTGTCGAACACGCTTCCCTCCCAGCTAGAGGCCGACCGAGCGGGCGATGAGGATGCGCATGACCTCGCTGGTGCCCTCGCCGATCTCCAGGACCTTGGCGTCCCGGTAGAAGCGGGCCACCGGGAACTCCTCCATGAAGCCGTAGCCGCCGTGGACCTGGACGGCGTCGCGGGCCGAGGTCACGGCCGCCTCGGAGGCGTACAGCTTGGCGATGGCTGCCTCCTTGCCGAACGGCTGGCCGGCGTCCAGCCTGGCCGCGGCCCGCTGCCAGGCCAGGCGGGCGGTGTGGGCCCGCACCTCCATGTCGGCGATCTTGAACGCGACCGCCTGGAAGCCGGCGATCGGCTGCCCGAACGCCTGGCGCTGGCGCGCGTAGCTGGTGCACTCGTCGACGCAGCCCTGGCACAGGCCGGTGGCCAGGGCGGCAACGGCGATCCGGCCCTCCTCCAGGATGCGCAGGAAGTTCCCGAGGCCGCTGCCGCGCTCGCCCAGGGTGTTGGCCAGCGGCACCCTGCACCCCGCGAAGACCAGCTCGCGGGTGTCGGAGGCGTGCCAGCCGACCTTGGCGTACTTGCGACCGACCCGGTACCCGGGGGTGCCGGAGGGCACGATGATGTTGGTGATCTCGTTACGGCCGTCCGGCCGCTGCCCGGTCACGGCGGCGAGGATGACCGGCCCGGAGCGGTCGAGGCCCGCATTGGTGATGAACGCCTTGGTGCCGTCGATCACCCACTCGTCGCCGTCGAGGATGGCGCGGGTCTGGAGGGCTCCGGCGTCCGAGCCGCCGGCTGCCTCGGTGAGCCCGAAGGAGGCCAGCTGCTCGCCGGCGGCCAGCGGGCGCAGCCACCGCTGGTGCTGCTCGGGGCTCCCGAAGCGCCAGATCGGCATGGCCCCGAGGCCGACCGCGGCCTCCAGGGTGATCGCCACCGAGGAGTCCACCCGACCCAGCTCCTCAACGGCCAGGCAGAAGGTGGTGAAGTCGGCACCCATGCCCCCGACCTCCTCGGGGAACGGCAGCCCGAACAGGCCCATGCCGGCCATCTGGTCGAGCACGACCGGGTCGAGCTCCTCGGCCCGGTCCATCGCCTCCGCCCGGGGCGCCACCACCTCCTCGGCGAAGGCCCGGACGATCTTGCGGAACTCCTCCTGCTCGGGTGACAGCTCGAAGTCCATGTCGGCTCCTGGGTTGGCGAGCGGCCCTTGTGAGGCGGCGGCTGCCCGGGTGCGTGGTCGCGCCCGAGGCCTCCATGCTAACCAGGCACCCGGCCGGAGTCGTCTACCCGTCCCCGGGGTCGAGGATGTCCACCCGGCTTGTCAGCTTTGAGCGCAATCGCTCCTGGGGTCGTACTCCAGGCCGAGCAGGGCCAGGTCGTCGTCGTGGCGGCCCTCGGCGTGCCGGTCGACCAGCTCGACCAGACAGTCGAGGGCCGCGGTCAGCGACTCGGCGGCGACCGCCTCCTCGAACCGGGACCGGTCGAGGAACTCCCCTGCCGCGTTGCGCGCCTCCACCAGCCCGTCGGTGTAGCAGACCAGCCGCTCGCCGGGGCGCAGGTGGCCCTGGCTCTCGTTGGCCTGGGTACCGAGGCCCAGCGGCGCCGCCACCTGGACCAGCCGGGGGCCGGCGCCGAAGGGCGCCGGGTGACCGGCCGAGGCGAGCAGGATCCGGCCGTCGGGATGGAGGCGGCCTGCCAGGGCGGTCACAAAGTCCTCGTCGCCCCCCTCCCGGGCCACCAGCCGGTCCAGCCGGTTGAGGATGCGGGCCGGTCCGGCGCCCTCGCCGGCGAGACTCCGGAAGGCCCCCTTGAGGACGGCGGCCAGCGAGCTCGCCTCCAGTCCCTTGCCGCGGGCGTCGGCCAGGATGAAGGCCAGCCCGCGCTCGTCCAGCTCGACCACGTCGTAGAAGTCCCCACCGATCTGGGCCAGCCCGCTGGCCGACTGGTACCTGACCCCGACCTGGAACCCGGCCACCCAGGACGGCGGCGTGGCCAGCAGCAGGGCCTGCACCTGCTCAAGGACCTCGGTCTGGGCCCGCACCCGTTCGGAGCCGGAGATGGCCCGGGCGCCGAGGCCGGCGAAGGCCTCCGAGGCCTCCAGGGCCTGCGCCGACAGCTTCGGGTCGCGCTTCCAGGCGAGCACGATGGTGCCGAGCTGGTCGCCGGCCCGGGTCAGCAGCGGCAGCCACAGCAGCTCGCGGAGGCCGCGCGCCTCCAGCATCGGCGCCTCCGGGTCGGCGGACGAGCGAACGCTGACTCGCCGGGTCACGGTCATGAACGCGGCTGGGAAGCTCGCCCTGGCCAGCCGGGGCGGCATCGCCGGCACGTCCGGGTCGCGCGCCTGGGCGACCGCCACCATCCGCTCGCCCTGACGGCGGTAGACGGCGGTCGCGTTGGCCGCGTACAGCGTCCGGGCCGACCGGGCGAGCAGGTCGTAGGCCTCCTCCGGCTCCAGGCCGGCGGCCAGCGACCCGGCCATCCGGATGGTGTCGGCGGCACGCTCCAACGCCGACTGCTCGCGCTGCGATGCACCCCAGTTGACCAGGGCGAACAGTGTGGCCAGGGTGATCACGACCAGGCGGATCCCGAGCTGGCCGCCGACCAGCTTCCCGCTGTAGACCCCCAGTCCGGCGGCGGCGGCCAGGGTGACGAGGCCGACGGCGATGACCTGGCCACGCCTGGTCGACAGCCGGCTGGCCAGCAGGGGGGCGAGCACCAGGAACCCGCCGACGATCAGGTGGCTGGCGAACAGCTCGACCACGACGATGATGGCGATGACCAGGTACGGGAGCAGCCAGCCGCGGGTCGCGGCAACCACCCGGGTCCCGACCGTCACCGGTCTGGCCGCCTCCTGCACGTACCTCTCCTCCCGCCGGGCTTGCCCGACGGAGCCTGCACGATCCAGCGGCCGCCGACAAGACAGAGGTTGACGAGGTTACGATGACCGCTCTGACCGATCCGACGAAAGGCGACGGCATGCGAACGCTGGTCACGGGCGGTGCCGGCTTCATCGGCTCGGCGCTGGTGGACCGCCTGGCCCACGCCGGGCACGAGGTGGCGGTGGTCGACGACCTGTCCACGGGGCGGCTGGAGAACCTGGCCGACGCGTTCGCCTCCGGCCGCGTCCAGCACACCGAGGTCGACCTGGCCGGGCCCGACCTGGCCGGAGCGGTCGCAGCGGCACGCCCCGAGGTCGTCTACCACCTGGCCGCCCAGATCGACGTCCGCCGCAGCGTCAGCGACCCGCTGCACGACGCCAGGGTCAACGTGCTCGGCACCATCGCGGTGGCCAAGGCCGCCCTGGAGGCGGGCAGCCGGCGCCTGGTCTTCGCCAGCTCGGGCGGGACCGTCTACGGCGAGCCCGACCCGTCGGCCCTGCCGATCGACGAGCACTACCCGCCGGGAGTGACGAACCCCTACGGGGTGGCCAAGCGGTCGGCCGAGGACTACCTGGCCAGCTTCGCCGAGCTGCACGGGCTGGAGCCGGTCAGCCTGCGGCTCGGCAACGTCTACGGGCCCCGGCAGGACCCGCACGGCGAGGCCGGGGTGGTGGCCATCTTCTGCAACCGGCTGCTGGCCGACGAGCCGGTGACCATCTTCGGTGACGGCCGGCAGACCCGCGACTACGTGTTCGTGGAGGACGTGGTCGACGCGTTCGTGGCCGGCGGCGAGCACCCTGACGCCCCCGGCGCCCGGCTCAACATCGGCACCGGGGTCGAGACCTCGGTCCTGGAGCTGTACCAGGCACTGCGCGAGGTCGCCGGGTTCGGCGCCGAGCCGGCGTTCGCGCCGGCCCGCCCGGGCGAGCTGGCCCGGATCGCCCTTGACTGCGCCCAGGCCGGGCTTGTGCTCGGCTGGCGGCCCAAGGCCGACCTGGCCGACGGGCTCGCCCGCACCTGGGCCTGGGCCTTCCAGGAGGTCAACGCCGGGAGCGTCGGCGGGTGACCAGGAGGTGAGCCTGGTCCGGGTCGAGCTGGCCGGGCGGGTGGCCACCGTGAGCCTCGACCGACCGGAAGCGCTGAACGCGATCTCGACCGAGCTGGCCGTCGCCCTCGCCGATGCCGTCGAGCCGCTGGGCACCGACCCGGCGGTGCGGGCGGTGGTGCTGACCGGCGCGGGCGAACGCGCCTTCTGCGTCGGCGCCGACCTCAAGCAGCGGGCCGGCCTCGACGACCACGGCTGGTTCGTGCAGCGGGAGGCGTTCCGGCGCGGGTTCGCCGCGGTCCGCCGCTGCCCGCTGCCGACGGTGGCGGCGGTGTTCGGCTTCGCCCTTGGCGGCGGCACCGAGCTGGCGCTGGCCTGCGACCTGGTGGTGGCCGCCGACGACGCCACCTTCGGGCTGCCCGAGGTCCGCCTCGGCCTGGTCCCCGCCGGCGGCGGCACCCAGCTCCTGGCCCGCCGGGTTGGCCGGTCGGTGGCCAAGGACCTGGTGCTGACCGGCCGCCGGGTCGGCGCCGCCGAGGCCCACCGGCTCGGCCTCGCCGACCGGGTGGTCCCGCGGGCCGAGCTGCCGACCGCCGCCAAGGCCCTGGCGGCCGAGATCGCCGCCAACGCCCCGACCGCCGTCCGGATGGCCAAATGGGCGCTGGACCTGGGCGCCGACCTGTCCCAGGAGGCGGCCATGGAGGTGGAGGACCAGGCCTGGCGCCGGGCCGTCCTCTCCGACGACCGCCGCGAGGGCATCGCCGCCTGGGTCGAGAAGCGCACCCCCCGCTGGCCGGAAGGCTAGCGCCCGACCTCGGCGTTCACCAGGTCCAGCTCGAACCAGACCGTCCAGCCGTGCGGTCCCCCGTCGACGCCCCAACGGTCGGAGAGGGCCTCGAACAGGTCGAGCCCCCGGCCGGTCACCGACTCGAGCAGATGGATGCGGCGGCGCGGGCCGGCCGGGCCGCCGCCGTCGTGGACCTCGACCCGCAGCCGGTCGTCGGAGATCAGGTACTCGACCGCGAAGGTCCCGCCGTCGGCGCCAGAGCCCGAGTGCAGGACCGCGTTGGTCGCGGCCTCACCGACAAGCAGCCTGGTGACGTCGCGGGCTGAGCCGCCGCGATGGATCGCCGCGACAACGAAACGACGGGCCGCCGCCACCTGGTCGGCGTGCCCGCGAAACTCTCGACGTCCCCGTTCCTCCAACATCCCCGCTTCCGACGACCGGTGGGCGGCCTCCTACGATGGCCCGCCGGCCTCGAGCTCGACCACGGCCTGGCCGGCGGCCACCGAGCCGCCAATCGCCGATGATACCCCCACCACCACGCCAGAGAACGGTGCCAGCAGCGGCGTCTCCATCTTCATGGCCTCGACCACGGCCAGCAGCTCCCCCTCGGCCACGCGCTGGCCGGCGACCACCTCGACCCTGGCCAGGGTGCCGGCGAGCGGCGACGCGACGGTCGCCTGACCCACCGTTGGTCTCGCCGCCGGGCGGTGCCGGTACAGGAGGACCGGCCAGGTCCGGCCGTCGACGGTGACGGTGAGGTCGGCCTCGGGCTCCGGCGCCGCCGACGCGGCCAGGTCGCCGAGGTCGAGCGCCTCCTCCAGCCAGGTCGTCCAGTGCCGGCCGGCCCGGAAGTCGTCGTGGTCCAGGACGCGGGCCAGGGCGGGTGCGGTCGTGGCGACGCCCTCCACCACCAGCTCGTCGAGCGCGACGCGCATCCGCGCGATCGCCCGGTCGCGGTCGGGAGCCCAGGCGATCAGCTTGCCGAGCAGGTCGTCGTAGAACTGGGAGACGGTGTCCCCGCGCTCGTAGCCGGCGTCGACCCGGATGCCGGGACCGCCCGGCCAGCGCAGGGCGGTGATCGTGCCCGGCGTCGGCAGGAAGCCCATGGCCGGGTCCTCGGCGTTGACCCGGCACTCGACCGCGTGGCCGCGGACCCGCACGTCCTCCTGGGCCAGGCCGAGGGGCTCGCCGGCCGCCACGCGGAGCTGGGCGGCCACGATGTCGACCCCGGTGACCTGCTCGGTGATCGGGTGCTCGACCTGGATGCGGGTGTTCATCTCCAGGAACCAGCAGGACTGGCTGGCCGGGTCCCACAGGAACTCGACCGTCCCGGCGCCGACGTAGCCGCAGGCCTTGGCCACCGCCACCGCCCAGGCCTGGAGCCGCCGGCGGACCTCGGCCGGCAGCCCCGGCGAGGGGGCCTCCTCGACCAGCTTCTGGTGGCGCCGCTGCACCGAGCAGTCCCGCTCGCCCAGGTGCACGATGCCGCCGTGGGTGTCGGCGAGGACCTGGACCTCGACGTGGCGGGGCCGCTCGAAGTAGCGCTCCAGGTAGCAGGCGCCGTCGCCGAACGCCGCCTGCGCCTCCCGGGTCGCGGCGGCAAGGGCGGCCGCGGCCTGGTCGGGGCCCGCGACCACGCGGATGCCGCGGCCACCCCCGCCGGCTGCCGCCTTGACCGCCACCGGCCAGCCGTTGGCCTCGCCGAAGGCGACCACCTCGCCGGGATCGGCGACCGGCTCGGTGGTGCCGGGCACCGGCTCGACCCCGGCGGCCAGCACCGCCCGCCTGGCCGCGAGCTTGTCGCCCATCTGCCGGATGGCCTCGGCCGGCGGGCCGACCCAGACCAGCCCGGCCTCGCCCACGGCCTGCGCGAAGCCGGCGTGCTCGCTGAGCAGCCCGTAGCCGGGGTGGACGGCGTCGGCGCCGGCCTCAGCGGCAGCGGCCAGCAGCTTGGCCGGGTCGAGGTAGGAGTCGCCGACCGCGGCCCCGCCGATCGGCACCGCCCGGTCGGCCTCGCGCACGTGCAGGGCGCCGGCGTCGGGGTCGGAGTAGACCGCCACCCCGGCCAGCCCCAGCTCCCGGCAGGCCCGCAGCACCCGCACGGCGATCTCCCCCCGGTTGGCGACCAGCACGGTCCGGAAGGGGCGTGTCATCGCGGCCCTCGATCCATATGGGGAGCTCCGGCTCCCACCACCGCCACTCAAGAGCGCCTGTGCCATGGCCCGGCTGGAGCCGTCGCCACCTGCCTCACCCTCATACCGGCGGGACCCCGTGTCTGCGCCGGGTGAACTCGCGGTCCTTGCCGTGCGCGGCGGCCAGGCGACGGGCCAGCTCGGTGCGGAGGTCGTCGGGGTCGACGACCGCGTCGACCACCAGGTCGGCGGCCAGGCGGACCAGGTCGACATCCTCGCGGTACTCGCGCTGCAGCCGATCCACCTCGGCCGGCCGCTCGCCGGGGGGCAGGGCGGCCAGCTTGTTGTAGTAGACGGCGTTGACGGCCGCCTCCGGCCCCATCACCGCGATCGAGGCGGTCGGCAGGGCCAGGGTGGCGTCGGGCTCGAACCCGGGCCCGGACATGGCGTACAGCCCGGCCCCGTAGGCCTTGCGCACGACCACGCAGAGCTTGGGCACGGTCGCCTCGCTGACCGCGGTGATCAGCTTGGCCCCGTGGCGGATGATGCCCTGGCGCTCGACCTGGGTCCCGATCATGAACCCGGGCACGTCGGCCAGGAACACCAGCGGCAGGTTGAAGGCGTCGCACAGCCAGACGAAGCGGGCCACCTTGTCGGCCGAGTCGACGAACAGCACCCCGCCCTTGACCAGCGGCTGGTTGGCGACGATCCCGACGGCGCGGCCCTCGATGCGGCCAAGGCCGGTCACCACCTCGGCGGCGAACTCGCGCTTGACCTCGAAGAAGCTCTGCTGGTCGCAGACGGCGGCGACCAGCGGGTAGACGTCGAACGGCTGCGACTCGTCGGTGGGGATCAGGGGGGCCACCGGCCCGGCGTAGGCCGGCCCCCTTGGCGCCTCGGCCGGCGGCTCGCCCCGCCAGTTGCCCGGGAAGTAGGCGAGGTACTGGCGGGCCGCCTGGATCGCCTCGTCCTCGTCGGCGCAGAGCAGGTCGCCGCAGCCCGACACCCGGCAGTGCATGGCCGCGCCGCCCATCTCCTCAAGGGTGGTCCGCTCCCCGATGACCATCTCGGCCATGCGCGGCGAGCCCAGGTACATGGAGGCGTTGCCCTCGACCATGAACACCACGTCGCAGAAGGCGGGGATGTAGGCCCCACCGGCCGCCGACGGCCCGAACAGGCAGCAGACCTGGGGGACCCTGCCCGAGAGCCGGACCTGGTTGTAGAAGATCTTGCCGGCCCCCCGCCGGCCCGGGAACATCTCCACCTGGTCGGTGATGCGGGCCCCGGCCGAGTCGACCAGCCACACCATCGGGACCTCGTGGCGCAGGGCGTACTCCTGGATGCGGATGATCTTCTCCACCGTCCGGGCGCCCCACGAGCCGGCCTTGACGGTCGAGTCGTTGGCCATCACCGCCACCGTTCGCCCCCCGATGGCGCCGATGCCGGTGACCACCCCGTCGGCCGGCAGGTCCCCGGCCAGCGCGTTGGCCAGCAGCCCGTCCTCCACCAAGCCGTCGGCGGAGTCGAGCAGCCGGCGCAGCCGCTCCCGGGCGAACAGCTTGCCCTGCTCGCGGGCCTTGGCGTGGTAGCGCTCGGCCCCGCCGGCCCTGGCCTGCTTGGCCAGCGCCCGCAACGCCGGTTCGGGCCGCTCCCCCGGTGCTTGGGTCACCCGAAGATCCTACCGGCCGGCCAGCCGGGCCGTCGGCCGTTCCGGTGCCGCAACGCGACACCCGCCGCAACGGCGGCGCTCTCGGCTACATCCGGTCCAGCAGCTCGCGCTTCATGCGCTGGAACTCCTCCTCGGTGACCGCGCCGCGGTCGCGCAGGTTGGCGAGGCGCTCGAGGTCGTCGAGGGCGGTCGGAGGCTTGGACGGCGGGGTGGGGGTGCGGTCGGGGACGGCGGGGTGCGGCTGGGTGGTGGCGTAGCCGGCGCGGCGCCGGTCGTTGGCCTCCATCTGGCGGTAGAGCTCCAGCTGGACCGCCTCGGGGTCGCGGATGTCGGAGAAGCGGGACTGCCCGTGCTCGCCGGCCGACTCGACCAGCAGGTCGCCGGCGCCGATCAGCCGCTCGAGCAGCGACTGGGAGAAGGTGACGTCGTTGATGCGCTCCAGCGGGATCTCGCGGCCGAACTTGGCCACGATGCCGGAGCGGAAGATCAGCCGCTCGGTGGTGAGCACGAAGTGGGTGGTGGCCCAGCGCAGCACCCGGCCCAGCACCGTGGCCAGCAGCACCCCCACCCCGAGCACGCCAACCGCCAGCCGGGCCGGCTGCTGCAGGTCGCCTCCGGGCATGAACACCCACGCCGCCCCTACCGCCACCATCACCGCGACGGTGATCAACACCGGCACGACCAGCGTCAGCCAGTGCGGTCGCAGGTCGTAGACCAGCTCTTCGTCCTCGGACAGCAGCCGCTCCGGGAACGCCACCCCCGCCTCCTCCGGAATACCGGCCCAAGTACGCCCGGCGCGAACGCGCCAGAGCCTGCCATTCGGTCGAGTATGCCTGATGCGGCGCCGATACCTGGCCGGCGCTCCGGTCCATGTCGAGGCCGCACCGTTGCACGTTCGCAACCAGCGTGGCCGATGGTAGACGTCAGCGGGCTCGCGTGGCCCGACGTTCGGTTCAGGGGGCCAGTTCGATGCGACGCCTGACGGCGGGTCTGGCCTGTTTTGGCCTGCTCTGGGCGCTGGCCGGCTGCGCCGCCTCGTCCGGCGGGCACGGGTTGGTCGCCGCCTACCCGGTCGCGAGCACCACCACGGGGCCGCCGGCGTCGCGGTCGGCCGCCACCGTCAAGCAGCGTGGCGCCCACCTCAGCGGCAAGCAGCTCAAGCTCGCCGTCTACTACGTGCGCAGCTTCGGGGGGCGGCGCTATCTGGCGCCCGAGTGGCACCCGGTGCCCTACACCAAGGCGGTGGCCACGGCGGCCGTCGGCGAGCTGCTCGGCGGCCAGCCACTCTCCCGCGAGTCCCGGCGGCCCTTCCCGGCCGGCGCCCGCCTTCGCTCCATGCAGATCGAGGCGGGCACGGCCATCGTCGACCTGACCGGGCAGACGTTCCGGGCCCCGCCCGGTCCCGGCCGGCGCTGGCCGCTGCAGGCCCTGGTCCACACCGTGACCCAGTTCCCGGCGGTCGAGCGGGTGGTGGTCAAGGTCGAGGGGCGACCGCTCGGCGGGCCGCTGGTCCGCGACCCGGCCCTCCCGCTGGCCCCGATCGCGCTGATCGAGCCGGCGCCCGGCGCCCTGGTCGAGGGTGCCCGGCTGGTGGTGCGGGGCGAGGCCAGCGTGTACGAGGGAACGGTCAGCCTGCGCCTGCGCGACGACGGCGGGCGGGTGATGGCCCAGAGCTACGCCACCTCCGCCACCGGCGCCCCCGGCCGCGGACCGTTCTCGGGCGCGCTCACCTTCACCCCGCCGGCCTCCTCCCACTGCTGGACCCTTGAGGCCTTCGAGGTCAGCCCCGAGGACGGCGAGGTCGTCTACTCGGTCCAGCTCCCGGTCTGGGTCGGCCGCTAGGCCGGCCGCAGATGGTGGACGTCGCCGGCCAGGACCTCCACGCGGGATCCCGAGGCGGTCTGGACGACCAGGCCGCCGGTCGCGGTCAGGTCGACGGCGGTGCCGACGACCGGGTCGGACCCGAGCCGCTCGGCCCGGACCCGGCGGCCGACGGTGACCAGGCGTTCCCGGTAGGCGACCAGCACCTGGCCCGGCTGGCCGGCGCAGAGACGGCGGTAGGCGTCCAGGAAGCGGTCGGCCCAGGCGGCCAGGAGCTCAGCCCGATCCACCGGCGCCCCGGCGGCCAGGCTGACGCTGGTCGCCCTCGCCGCCACCTCCGGCGGGAAGTCGGCCGGGCCCTGGCCGACGTTCACCCCCATGCCGAGCAGCACCGCGGCCAGGCGCTCCCCGTCCAGGTGGGCCTCGGCGAGCAGGCCGGCCGCCTTGCGACCGCCCAGCTCCAGGTCGTTGGGCCACTTCAGGCCGGCCGGGGCCGCCCCCGGGGCGACCGCGTCCACCGCCCCGGCAAGGGCCACCCCGGCCGCGGCCACCACCAGCCAGACCGCCTCCCTGGCCAGCGGGGGACGCAGCACCACCGACAGCAGCAGCGAGCTGCCCGGCGGCGCGACCCAGGCGCGGCCCAGCCGGCCCCGGCCCTGGGTCTGCTCCTCGGCGACCACCGTCGCCCCCTCGGGCGCGCCGCCGCCGGCCAGCTCGGCCGCCCTGGCCATGGTGGTCGGCACGCTGGCCACGACCTCCAGTGGGGTGAAGAACCCCGGCAGGGCCCGCCTGGCCCACTCCCTGTCGACCGCTTCCATGATCGGCGCAGCCTACCGCCTACAATGCAGCGACCAGCGGGGCCTCGCTCCGCGAGGCGGGCACGCGCGGGGAGGATGGCCAGGTGGCGCCACAGCAGCCGAAGACGATGAAGGAACGGGTGGAGGAGCTGCGCTCCCGCAAGGAGCAGGCGCTGCACGCCGGCTCCAAGAAGGCGGTCGAGGTCCAGCACGAGAAGGGCAAGCTGACCGCCCGCGAACGGATCGACGGCCTGCTCGACCCCGGCTCCTTCGTTGAGACCGACATGCTGGCCGTCCACCGGGCGACCGCCTTCGGGATGGACAAGCGGCGCATCCCCGGCGACGGCGTCGTCACCGGCTACGGCACCATCGGCGGGCGCCGGGTCTGCCTGTTCTCGCAGGACTTCACCGTCTTCGGCGGCTCGCTGGGCGAGGTCATGGCCGAGAAGATCTGCAAGGTCATGGACCTGTCGCTGAAGATGGGGGTGCCGTGCATCGGCATCAACGACTCCGGCGGGGCCCGCATCCAGGAAGGGGTCGTGGCCCTCTCCGGGTACGCCGAGATCTTCTGGCGCAACGTGCAGGCGTCGGGGGTGGTGCCCCAGCTCTCCCTGATCATGGGCCCGTCGGCCGGCGGCGCGGTCTACTCCCCCGCCATCACCGACTTCGTCCTGATGGTCAAGGAGACCTCCTATATGTTCATCACCGGTCCCGACGTGGTGAAGACGGTCACCGGTGAGGACGTGACCTTCGAGGAGCTGGGCGGGGCCATGACCCACGCCACCAAGTCCGGCACCGCCCACTTCGCCGCCGAGGACGAGGACGAGTGCTTCGACCTGGCCCGCGAGCTGATCGGCTTCCTACCGCTGAACAACATGGAGGACCCGCCGCGGCGCCAGCCGACCGACGACCCCCGCCGCGAGGAGCCGGCCCTGATCGACCTGGTCCCCGACCATCCCAACCAGCCCTACGACATCCGCGAGGTGGTCGCCAGGGTGGTCGACGACGGCGAGTTCCTGGAGATCCTCCAGGCCCATGCCGAGTCGATCGTGATCGGCCTTGCCCGCCTGAACGGCCGGCCGGTCGGGATCGTCGGCAACCAGCCGCTGCACCTGGCCGGCGTCCTGGACATCAACGCCTCGGTCAAGGCGGCCCGGTTCGTGCGCTTCTGCGACGCTTTCAACATCCCCATCGTCAGCTTCGTCGACGTGCCCGGGTTCATGCCAGGCACCAGCCAGGAATGGGGCGGCATCATCCGCCACGGGGCCAAGCTGCTGTACGCCTACGCCGAGGCGACCGTGCCCAAGCTGACCGTGATCACCCGCAAGGCCTACGGCGGCGCCTACGACGTGATGGCCTCCAAGCCGCTGAAGGCCGACATCAACTTCGCCTGGCCGACCGCGGAGATCGCGGTGATGGGGCCGCAGGGTGCGGTCAACATCATCTTCCGCAAGGAGATCGAGAAGGCCTCCGACCCGGTGGCCCGCCGCGACGAGCTGGTGGCCGAGTACACCGAGCGCTTCGCCAACCCGTTCGTGGCCGCCGAGCGGGGCTATATCGACGAGGTGATCGAGCCCCAGGTGACCCGCCCGCGCCTCATCCAGGCCCTGGAGATGTGCGTGACCAAGCGCGAGGTCCGCCCGCCCCGCAAGCACGGCAACATTCCACTATGAACGGCGCGGAGTCGGCCTTCGGCCGACAACCAGCAGATTCCGGCCGGCAGACTCGCCAGCCGGGGCATGGGCCGGGCGACATCCTCGTCCTGCACACCCCCGACGGGCTGCGGTTCCAGCTGGTCAAGGGGATGCCGGAGGGCGACGAGGCCGAGGTGCTGGCGGCGGCCATCGACCGGGTGGAGGCGTGGGACAAGAGCCAGGAGCTCGGCCCCTGGGTGGCCAACACCCGCCCCGGCGTCGGGGCACGCGCGTATCCGGCCGGCACACGCTGGGGGGCCAGCCTCCGCTCCACCTGGGGCCGCGACCTCTGAGCCGACCCGACCGGCGAATCTGCCGGTCGGGATCTGCTGGTTGCCGGCCTGCGGCCGACTCAGCCGTTCGCCGTCAGGCGCCGAAGGCGCCAGCAACTCCCCGCTCCCAGGCGGCGAGGGCGGTGCGGTAGCGAAGCTGGGCCCGCCGGGGCTCGATGCCACGGATCAGCTCGCGGCGGTCGCCCTCCGACAGGCCGCCCCAGGTGCCGTAGGGCTCCCTGGTGGCGATCGCGAAGGCGGCGCAGACCTCCACCACCTTGCAGGACCCGCAGATCTGCTTGGCCGCGGCCTCGCGGCGCTCCTTCCGTGGTCCCCGCTCCCCCTCCGGCGAATAGAACAGGGTGGTGTCGACCTGCTGGCAGGCGGCTTCCAGTTGCCAGGACCAGAACTCCTCGGGGGTGGACGGCCAGGCCTGGACGGTTGCTTCGCTCAATTGCTCCGCCTTCCGGGTGCTCGTACCTCTGCTTGGAACCTTCGCCGCGCACCAGGTTGCGGTTGCACCCGATGAGGTTCCCCAAACCCTTTGCGCCTGATCTGGTTGCCGCCGCGGGTGGCGGCTGGGCTACGCTTGACCGCGACGCCCGTTGGGGGCATTGCGAGGAGGCAGCCGTCGTGGAGAAGGTGCTGGTCGCGAACCGGGGCGAGATCGCCGTGCGCGTGCTGCGCGCCTGCCGCGAGCTCGGCCTGGTGGCGGTGGCGGTCTACTCCGACGCCGACCGGGACGCGCTGCACGTCGAGCTCGCCGACGAGGCCTGGCACATCGGCGAGACGGCCCCGTCGAAGAGCTATCTCAACGTCGACGCCCTGATCGAGGTCGCCCGCCGGGCCAAGGTGGACACCGTCCATCCCGGCTACGGCTTCCTTGCCGAGAACGCCGCCTTCGCGCAGGCGGTGCTGGACGCCGGCCTGCGCTGGGTCGGGCCGAAACCGGAGGCGATCGCGGCCATGGGCGACAAGGTCGCCGCCCGCAAGGTCGCCGAGCAGGCCAAAGCCCCGCTGGTCCCCGGCACGGTCGAGCCGCTCTCCGGCCCGGAGGCCGCGGTCGCGTTCGGCGAACGCCACGGCTACCCGCTGGCCCTCAAGGCGGCGTTCGGCGGCGGCGGTCGGGGCATGAAGGTGGTCGGATCGGCCGCGGACGTCGCCGCCGGGCTGGAGTCGGCCCGGCGGGAGTCCAAGGCCGCCTTCGGCCGGGACGAGATCTACGCCGAGCGCTACCTGGAAGCCCCCCGCCACATCGAGGCCCAGATCCTGGCCGACGGGCGCGGCGAGGTGGTGTTCCTGGGTGAGCGCGACTGCTCGCTGCAGCGGCGCCACCAGAAGCTGATCGAGGAGGCCCCAGCCCCCGGCCTGCCGGAGGAGGTGCGGGTCGCGCTGGGCAAGGCGGCCTGCGACATCGCCCGTGCCGCCGACTACGAGAACGCCGGCACCATCGAGTTCCTCTACGAGCCGGGCAGCCAGAAGTTCTACTTCCTGGAGATGAACACCCGCATCCAGGTCGAGCATCCGGTCACCGAGCTGACCGCCGGCATCGACCTGGTTCACGCCCAGCTGCGGGTGGCCGCCGGCGAGGGCATCCCGGCCAGCTACGACGGGCTCGTCTCCCGCGGGCACGCCATCGAGGCGCGCATCAACGCCGAGGACCCGGGGGCCAGGTTCGTGCCGGTGCCCGGGCCGATCACCGCCTGGCGGGAGCCGGCGGGCCCCGGGGTGCGGGTCGACGCCGGCGTGCGTGCCGGGTTCACCGTCCCCCAGGCCTACGACTCGCTGCTGGCCAAGCTGATCGTCTGGGGAGAGGACCGCGACCAGGCAAGGCGGCGGATGCTGCGGGCGCTGGACGAGTTCGAGATCGAGGGCGTGCCCACCACCATCCCGTTCCACCGCCTGGCCATGCACCACCCGGCGTTCGTGGCCGGTGAGGTGTCGACCGTCCTGGTCGAGCAGGGGATGGACCTGACGTCGCTGCAGCCGGCGATCCTGGACGGCACCGGCCAGCCGACGGCCAAGCCGCCACCCCGGCGGCTGGTGATCGAGCTGGAGGGCAAGCGCTTCGACGTCGACCTGTTCCCCCAGGAGGCGGTCAAGGTGCCGGAGCGGATCCGGACGCCCCGCTCCCCCAAGGCGCTGGAGCTGGCCAGGGCCGAGTCGGGGGGGCCGGGCAAGGAGGTCGTCAAGACCCCCATGCAGGGCACGATCGTCAAGGTGCTGGTCGCCGACGGCGACACCGTCAAGGCCGGCCAGACGCTGGTCGTCCTGGAAGCCATGAAGATGGAGAACCACGTCACCGCCCATCAGGCGGGCACGGTGGTCGGCCTCGAGGTCACCGAGGGCCAGACGGTCCCCACCGGGGCCACCATCGCCACCATCGAGGCGGCCTGAGGTCGCCATGGGCTCGCCCTCGGTGGCGGACTGGGCGCGGGCCAACCCGGCCGGCCGCGACGCCCTGCTCGCCCTCGCCGAGCGGGCGGTCGCCCTGCAACCGGCCGCCGAGGCCGCCATCCAGGGCTGCCGGGCAGGGCCGGAGCAGGCCGGAGGGCTGCAGGACGCCGGCGTGGTCCGCGACGCCTACCGGTCCCTGGCCGACCACCGGCGCGCCCTCGGGCTCGAGGCCCAGGTCGCCGTCGCGCTCGGGGAGCTGCTCGACCGCCACCTGGAGGCGATCGACGGCGCCCTCGGCGGGACGGCTGCCGAAGGCCTCGGGCCGGCCGCCGGGCGGCTGGTCGGCCTGCGCGACCTGCTGCGGCGGACGGTCGCCATCGGCGGCCGCCCGGTGTCGGACGTCACCCCCGGGGTCTGAGCACGGCCTAGCGGTTGTCGCTGTTCGGCGGCCGTTCCGCCACCGCGGCCATCGCCTCGCTGATCCTGACGCCCTGCTCCAGCAGGCGCTTGATCTCCAGGATCCTGGCGATGTCCTCCTTGCTGTAGAGGCGGTAGCCGCTGGAGGAGCGGAGCGGGTGGAGGAAGCTGTACCGGCGTTCCCAGGTGCGGACCGTCGCCGCGGGAATGCCGGTACGCTCGCTCACCGCCTTGAGCGTCAGACCGGCCGGCAGCCCGGGACCTCCACCGTCCCTTGCCGCTTCCTGGACGGACGCCGGCGCCGGCTCGGCGAGCTCGGGCTCAGCTCGGGCTGGTTCGACGATGCCTTCCAGGAGCCGGTTCAGCCTGTCGACGTTGCGGGCCAGCTCGCGTAGCAGCAGCGGATCCCGCTGAAGCTCCAGACCGGCGACTGCGTCCCGGTCCAGGTCGATCAGCACCTCTCCGGCGGCGATCCTGCCCAGTAGGGACCCGAACCGGCCCA
>DATHIG010000811.1:0-2750 GCA_035490035.1 Actinomycetes bacterium | reverse complement strand
ATCCTCGAGGAGTGTCGGCGGCGGCGGTGGGGCCGGGTCTTGGCGCCGAAGATGGTGCGCAGCTTGGGCACGTCGAGGCGGGATCTGGTCCGGTCGACCACGGTGTCGAACAGCTGCTGCATCGTGTGCCCGTCAGTGAAGATCAGGTTGCGGCTGTACTCGACCTGGTACACGGAGAACAGGTAGCGGAACCGGCTCCGCTGCTGCTCGTCGACGTCGAGGCCGAAACACAGGCAGGCGGTGTAGATCCACGATTCGCAGACCTGGCTCAGTCGCCCTACAGCCGCATCCTGCGACAAGGCATCTGCGATCTGAGCCAGGCCTGCGGGATCGGCGACTGCGGTGAAGCAGTTGCCTTCCTTGACGAAGGGTATGCCCGCCCGGGCGGCGGCACAGGCCACGTACTCGTGCCCGTTGAGCATGACCAGCGCACCGAAGGGCGGGTGTCCTGACATCCTGATCGTGACGTGCCCCCAGGCCGGGTCGATGATGTGAAACGAGTAGTGGTTGACGTACTCGGTCCTCCTTTCGATGTTGACGATGACACCCGTCTTGGCACGCGTGACCTTCCACACCGGCGCCGGTGCCTTGGCCACGAGCACCAAGAACACCCCGGTGCCGACGCTGTGGGTGGCCAGATACTCCTCGGCGATGCGATGCTTGCGTTCGCCGGCCTTGCAGAAGATCACCGGTACCCCGTTGGCGTTCCCCCACGCCTTGACCCGGCGGGCGAAACGCCCGGCCATCCGCATCAGATGGGTGTTGTCGAGATCGGTGTCATCGCCGTGCAGCCCCCGCCACCAGGTACGTAACCCGCCCGCGCCGTAGCCGAGCGGAAAGAACGCCTTGAGCACGATCCGATCCACGCAGTCGTAGCTGCCGGTGAGCAGACCGCCGTAGCGGGCCGAAAACGCGTCGTCCATCGCCCGACGGTAGACACCACCTCAGGCGTGGACGGACTGCCCCGAAGGGGCCACCGATCACGAGCGAGCGAAGCGAGTCTCGGGAGCGGCGTAGCTTAGCTACTTCGACCTGAAAAAGTCCTGGTGAGCGGGACGCGGGATCCCTGCTAGGAGTGGTCTGATCAGGGATGATGGCTCCGACCCGTAGTAGAGGTACGGATCGGAGCCATCGATGTTGCGGACGGTAGGTGATCAGGCGACGTTGTGGGAATCGTTGCTGCCGGCGGAGGCGTTGGTGATGCCCGCCGAGCTGGTGCGGGTCGACGCGCTGTTGGACGACGAGCGGTTCTTCGCCCCGTACCGCGGGTTCTTCCACGCCACGTTGGGGCGGCCATCGATCCCGATCGAGACCTATCTGCGGTTGATGTTCTTGAAGTACCGCTACCGGCTCGGGTTCGAGACGCTGTGTCGGGAGGTGACGGACTCGATCACGTGGCAGCGGTTCTGTCGGATTCCGCTTGGTGGGCGGGTGCCGCATCCGACGACGTTGATGAAGATCACCACGCGCTGCGGTGAGGCCGCGGTCGACGGGTTGAACGAGGCGTTGCTGGCCCGAGCGGTCGAAGCCAAGGTGTTGAAGACCAATCGGGTGCGGGCTGACACGACAGTGGTGGAGGCCAACGTGGCCTACCCGTCGGACTCGAGTCTGTTGGCCAAGGGTGTCGCCAAGATGGCCAAGGGTGCGAAGAAGCTGCGGGCGATGGGGTTGGCGAGGCGTACCAAGTTCGCTGACAAGACGCGCACGGTGCGCTCTCGGGCGCGGTCGATCAACGCCAACTTGCGGCGCCGCAACGACGACAAGATCGCCGCAGTGAAGCGGATCAACGGCGAGCTGGCGGGGATCGCTGAGCGGGTCGCTGCGCAGGCCGCGGCGGTGGTGCGCAACGCTCGCCGCACGCTGCGCACGCTCGGTGAGCAGGCATCCGGTCGGGCCCGCGCCATGGTGGACGAGCTCGAGCGGGTCGCCGCCCGGACCCGCAAGATCGCCGCCCAGACCCGGCAACGGTTGGCCGGCACCGTCCCGGACGGGGCGACCAGAGTCGTGTCGCTGCACGATCCCGATGCCCGTCCGATCGTCAAGGGGCGGCTCGGCAAACCCGTCGAGTTCGGCTACAAGGCCCAGCTCGTCGACAACGAAGACGGCGTCGTGGTCGACCACAGCGTTGAGGCCGGCAACCCGCCCGACGGGCCGATGCTCGAACCGGCGATCCAACGAATCAAGCGTCGCACCGGGCGCGCTCCGCGGGCGGTCACCGCCGACCGTGGCTACGGCGAGCAAGGCATCGAAGACGACCTGCGCCACGCCGGCGTGCGCTACATCGTGCTGCCCACCAAAGGCCGACCGACCGTCGCCCGGCGCCAGATCGAGAACCGGCGAGCGTTCCGCAAGATGGTGCGATGGCGCACCGGCTGCGAAGGACGAATCAGCTGCGTCAAACGCGACTTCGGGCTCGCACGAACACGCATCGACGGGCTCGCCGGCGCACGCACATGGTGCGGCCACGGCATCTTCGCCCACAACCTCGTCAAGATCAGCGGGCTACTCGACGGCTGACCGAGCCCGCCGAGACTGACTCAGGCGAAACGAGATCCGCCGCCGCGGCGAACGATCCGACAGGTCCGCAACCGCCAATCACTCGCCGCCTGTAACCGAGTTCTTCAGGACGAAGTAGCTAGCGTTAGCGAGCGAGCCTCATACCGCCGAGATTCAGCGCTTCGCGCTGAGGGGCGCCCCGGAGGGGCGCCCCCTTGCGTCGGGTCGTAGCGTCCTGGTTGCTCAACACCGGG
>DATHIG010000810.1:0-6395 GCA_035490035.1 Actinomycetes bacterium | reverse complement strand
GGTCCAGCCGGGGGTATCGCTGACGATGCGCCCGCTGCTGGGCGGCGGCTCGGTGCGCCTGGCCGACCGGTCGCTGTCGGGCGGCGTGCGGCGCCTGGACCTGCTGGTGGCCCGGGTCTTGGACGATGGGGACGGCCCGGTGCTGCTGGCGCACCCGCTGCGGGCCGACCGGCTGCGGCGCCGGGCGCTGCTGGAGCTGTTCGACGGCGGCTACGAGCCCTGGGAGGTCGCCGCCTTCTTCGGCCCGCAGCTACCACCGCTGCTGCACAACCGCGAAGGCCATCTGCTGATGCAGTGCACCGCCACCTACGACATTCCCGAGGCCGCGGTCGAGGCGGCCTGGAGGCGGCTGGCCGCCGAGCTGGACGAAGACGACGGGCCGGACCGGCTGCTCGCCACCGGCGAGCTCGACGACGGCGAGCGGGTGATCCGCGGGTCGGTCCACCGCCAGCAGCGCCAGCTGACCATTACGGCCAACTCGGTCGAGCGACTCGGCGAGCTGCAACAGCAGGTGCTGGCCGCCGCACCTGGATCCCAGCTGGTGTCGGAGTCGATCGTGCCGATGGAGGAGCTATTGGCCGAGCACGGGCGGGATCCGCAGGCCAAGGCTGACCGGGACGCCGAGGCCCAGCGGCTGGGCCTCTCGCCGGATGAGGAGGCCGCGCTGCTCGAGCAGGTCATGCGCGAGTACGAGCAGCGGTGGCTGGACCAGAAGCTCCCCGCCCTGAGCGGTCGCACGCCACGCCAGTCCGCGGCGGAGGGCGGGAGCGCGCTCGCCGAACTGCACGCCCTGCTCGACGACATCCAATGGCAGGCCGACAACTCGGGTGGCGGCATGAGCGCCGCTCGGATCAGGCACCACCTCGGCCTCACCGACGCCTGAGCAGCCTCTCGCTGGATTGAGTCGATCGTCGGCACGTCGGGAGCTACGCAAGCTCCAGATCCGTGGCAGGGAAGTCATCGCCCAGACACAGCAGCGGCTCCTCGGCAAGCTTGGCGACGGCATAGGTCATGCAGTCGCCGAAGTTCAGACCCGCGCGGTGTCGGCCCTTCCCATAGGCAATGAAGGCGTCGGTCGCGACCGTCCAGTGGTCAGCCATGAACTCCACCACCTCGACCTCGGCCTCCTGCAGGAACCGCGCAAGCAGCGTCTTGCCGGCGCGGCCCAGCCGAGAGCACAACACCAGTGAGCTCTCGACCACGGTGGGCGCCCCGATACTGACCTGCTTGGCAGCCGCCAGGTGGTCTCGGAGGCGCTCATAGCCCGGTTCCTTGAGCAGGATCGCCACGATCGCCGAGCTGTCGACGATCACACGCCCTCCGGTCCATAGCCAAGGATCGTCTCACGCTCGGCCTTGGGGATCGGCCTGCCGAGGACGGCGTCGGGAATCTGTGGCCACGCCTCGTCCTCCAGGAACCGGTCGATACGCTGCGCGCGCGCGTGTCGACGCTTGCGGGCCTGCAGCCGTTCCTTGCGCTCCTGCAGGGCAGTCCGCACCGCTTGCGTCTTCGTCTCGTTCGCCAATGCGGCGACCTCGGCGGCGAGGGCCTCGGTCTTCGGATCCTTGATGTTCATCGCCATGGTTGAAAGGTATCAGATTAGGTGTAAGGCATCCACCACTCCGGTTCGAGGTGAGAGCTTCATGGTCCTTCGGTGGCGGCCTGGCTGCGGGCCTCGGCCACCGTGCGGGCCCTGAGGATCGGCCAGCAGGCGAGGGTCAGCAGGCTCATGGCGACGAAGCTGCACCAGAACGGCGCGGTGAGCCCGTAGCGTGCTGCCAGCAGGCCCCCGCCGACCGCCCCGAGCGACAGCGAGCCGAAGCCGAACAGGGCGTAGGCGCTGTTGACCCGTCCGAGCAGCCGGGCCGGGATCAGCTCCTGGCGCAGCGAGACGCTGATGACGCTCCAGGTCATGGCATGGAAGCCGAACATGGCGAAGATGGCCGCGACCAGCAGCGGGCTGCGGGCCAGGGCCAGCACCAGGTGGGTCGACGACTCGATGACCAGGCCGAGCCGAAGGGTGGTGGCCGGGCCGAGCCAGCCGATGACCCGCTGGGCGGCCAGGCTGCCGGCGATGCCGCCGACCGCCACCGACGACATCAGCAGCCCGTAGCCGACCGGGCCGAGCCCCAGGCGCTCCTGGGCGTAGAGGACCGAGATCGACAGGGTGGCCGACAGGGTGAGGTTCATCAGCGCGATGGCGACGGCCATGATGCGCAGCAGCCGGTGCCGGGCCAGCCACCGCACCGCCTCGGCGATCTCGCCGCGCAGCGTGGTCGGTGGGCTGCCCTCCGGCCGCTCCACCCGGAACCGGCCGGGCATGGCCGCCACCAGGGCCGCCGCGGCCGCGAACGACCCCGCGTCCAGGAGGAACGGCGCCGCGGCCGCGGCCGCGAACAGCACGCCGCCCAGCGGCGGGGCGACCAGCTCGTTGGCCACCATCTGGACGCCCAGCAGGCGGCCGTTGGCCCTGGCCAGCTGCTCCTTGGGCACGACCGAGGGCAGGATCGAGACGGCCGCGTTGTCGAACAGGGTCTCGGCGGTGCCGAGGGCGAAGAACACCAGGTACAGCAGCGGGAGGGTGGTGGCGTCCAGCAGCACGGCCACGCCGAGCAGGCCGACGGCCAGGCAGCGGGCGGCGTCGACCGTGACCATCACCCGGCGGCGGTCCAGCCGGTCGACCAGTGCCCCGCTGACCAGCGAGAACAGCAGCCAGGGCAGGCGCTGGGCGACGGCAAGGCCGGCCACCAGCCTCGGGTCGCGGGTCAGTGACGCGGCCAGCAGCGGCCCGGCGACCAGGGTGACGCCGTCGCCGAGGTTGGAGACGGCATTGGCCGTCCACAGCCTGGCGAAGTTCGGTCCGAGGCCGCGCGTACGCAGGAGCGCTCCTTCGTCTCCAAGGGGCAGGCTCACGATACGCTGGCGGCGGTCGCTCAAGCCGGAGGGCCGGGGGGACGAGACAGCCACTATGAGGCGAAGCCCGCTGCCACTGATGGTCGCCGCCGTGGCCGTGGCCCTGGCCGGCTGCGGCGCGGCGACCGGCGGGCCGGCAGGCGGTGACCGCGCCCCGACGACCACGCCAGCCCAAGCGCCGAGCGCCGCCTTGAGCCCGGCGGCCGGGGACGAGACGGCGGTGGCGGCGGGGTCGAGCGGGACCGGGTTCCGGGGCAGCATCTCGGCGATCCGCGCCGGCACCCGCGCGCGTATGCGCTTCTCGTGGCGGCGCGGCTGCCCGGTCGGCCCGGTGGAGCTGCGGCTGCTCAGAGTGGACCACTGGGGCTTCGACCGGCGGGTCCACCGAGGCGAGCTGGTCGTGCACCGCGACCACGCCCGCCGCATCCTCAAGGTGATGGAGCAGCTGTTCCGGGCGCGCTACCCGATCCAGCGCCTGCGCCTGGTCGACGCCTACCGCGGCGACGACGACCGTTCGATGGCGGCCAACAACACCTCGGGCTTCAACTGCCGCAAGGTGTCGGGGACCAGGGTCTGGTCGGAGCACGCCTACGGCCGCGCGATCGACGTCAACCCGCTGCGCAACCCGTACGTCACCCGCGGCGGGCGGGTGTCGCCGCCGGCCGGCCGGCCCTACGCCAACCGGTCGGGACGGGCCCCCGGGATGATCCATTCCGGCGACCAGGTCGTGCGGGCCTTCGCCGCGGCCGGCTGGGAGTGGGGCGGCAGGTGGTCGGGCGCCCGCGACTACCAGCACTTCTCCTCCACCGGCCGCTAGCTCCCCGCTCACGGATGCGCGCTCCCGGCGGTTCGGCGCAGAATGGCTGGCGCAAGCGCCTGCCGAGGAGCCGACGATGCCAAGCACCGAGACCCGCCCGGTCGACGCCGACGCCGACACCGGCGAGGACGACGGCTACGCCCACTACGCCCGCAAGGACCAGATCGCCAGGGCGGCCGTGCTCGGTGGCATGGTCATTGCCCTTTGTGGTCACCGCTTCCAGCCGGTGCGTGACCCGTCCCGGTTCCCGGTCTGCCCGCGCTGCAAGGAGCTGGCCTCCCTGCTCGACGACTGAGCGGTCCCGCCCCACCCGCGAGCTCCTGGCGCGGGCCCTGGCGACCTCGTTTGCAGGTCGTGCGTTGCCGTGCGGTAGAGTACCGACCCTTTCCTGTCGAACTGACGAAACGGCTTGATCATGCCCGCACGTTCCAGGACGCTCGCGCTGGTCGCCGCCGCGACCGCACTGCTGCTGGTCCCCTACCCGGCCGTCGGCGACGAGCAGGACGAGCTGGGCAGGACCCGCCGCCGCCTCGGCGAGGTCGAGTCGGTGCTGCGCGACGCCCGGGCCGACGCCGGCGTGGTCGCGGCCGCCCTGACCGCCGCCGACCAGGCGGTCGCCGGCGCCAGGCAACAGCTGGCCGCGGCCCGTGAGCGGCTGGCCGCGGCCCGCCGCCGGCGGGCCGCGGCGCTGGCCGACCTGGAGGCGGCCACCGACGAGGTCGGCCTCCAGGAGGCAAGGCTGGCCGAGCAGGTCCGGGGTGCCTACATGACCGGCCGGGTGTCCGGCCTGGCCGTCGTCGTCCAGGCCAACGACCTGCGCGACCTGCTGGAGCGGGCGGTCACCCTGAGCTACGTGATCGCCGCCGACCAGGACGTGCTCGGCCGGCTCGAGGTCGCCCGCAAGCGCGCCGTCCAGCTCCACGACGGCATGGTCAGGGCCGAGCAGGAACGGACGGCGGCGGAGCGCCGGGTAGGGACCGAGGTCGCCGAGCTGGAGCGGGTCAGGGCCGTCCGCCAGCAGGCCAAGCAGAGGCTGGACGCCAGGGTGGCGAGGCTGGCCGGGGCCGCGGCCGCCCTGCGCAGCCGCTCGGCCGAGCTGCGGCGCCTGATCCGCCAGGAGGAGCTGGCCAGGCGGCGCCTGGCCGCGGCCCGGCTGGCCGGCGGCCAGCCGGGCGCTGCCGGGTCAGGCCGTCGCTGCGACCTCTCGGGCACCTCGGCGGCCGAGCGCTGGATCATCATGCGCGAGTCGAGCGGCGACCCGACCGCCGACAACCCGGCATCGACCGCGTTCGGGCTCGGGCAGCTCCTGCTCGGCAACCGCATCCTGTACCTGGGCCAGCAGTACGCGACCACCGACTGCGGCCGGCAGCTGTGGGCCTTCCGCGCCTATGTCCACGACCGCTACGGCACCGCCCAGCGGGCCAAGGCCTTCTGGCAGGCCAACGGCTGGTACTGACCCGGCCCCTACCCCGGGGGACGGTCGACCAGGGTCACCTCGACCTGCCGCTCCTGGCCGCCGCGGAGCACGGTGACGCCGACCTTGTCGCCAGGCTTTCGCGCCCGCACCTCGTCCAGGAGGTCCTCGACGCCCTCGAGCTCGCGGTCCCCCATCCGGATCAGGACGTCGCCTGGCTGGATGCCGGCGTCGGCGGCCGGACCACCAGGCACCACGTCCTGCACCAGCACACCGCTGGCCCGGTCGATCCCGAGCTGGGCGGCGATCTCGGGGGTGATCGGCGCCGGTCCGAGGCCGACGAAGGCGTGCCTGGCCCGGCCGGTCTTCAGCAGCTGGTCGACGATGTCCACCACCGTGGTGGACGGGATGGCGAACCCCAGCGACACCGCGCCCGTCTCGGGCGGGAGGTAGGCCTCGTTGATGCCGATGATCTCGCCCCGGCCGTTGACCAGCGCGCCGCCCGAGTTGCCGGGCGAGATCGCCGCGTCGGTCTGGAGCAGGTCGACCAGCGCCTGCTGGTCGGCGCCGGGGATCTCGCGCTGCAGGCCGGAGATGATCCCGGCGGTCACGGTGTTCTCCAGGCCGAGCGGGCTGCCGATCGCCACCGCCAGCTCGCCGACCACCGGCAGGGCCTTCTGGAAGGTGGCCGGCGGCAGGTCCTTGCGCTCGGCCTGCACCACGGCCAGGTCGGTGATGGGGTCGCTGGCCCGCACCTTGCCGGCGACCCGACGGCCGTCGGCGAAGCCGACCTCGACCTCGCCGTTGCCGCCGCCCTGGACCGCCGGCGCGATGACGTGGTGGTTGGTGACGATGGTGCCGTCGGCTGCCCACACCACCCCACTGCCGAGCCCGCCGCCGGTGAAGATCGTGACCACCGACGGCTCCACCTTGCGGACGATCCCTGGGATGTCCCCGGCGCCGGACGCCTGGGCGCCGGAGCTGACCCGGGCGGCGGTCACCGGGGCCGGGGCCGAGCGGGCCTGCTCCTGCCCGAAGGTGCAGCCGGCCAGGGCGGCGGCGAGCGCGGCCGCCAGCGCCAGCGACAGGGTCGGGAACCGGCGGGCCCAGGCGGTGTGGTCGGGTCGGACGGCGGCCATCTCGGATCCTCCCCGCGGGGCGATGGAGCGCTGGAGCGCCTGGTACGCGGTTCGGGTGCCACCAGACACTACTCGCAATCTCATGGTGCCCCAGTCAGAGCCCGTAGGCCTC
>DATHIG010000809.1:0-5013 GCA_035490035.1 Actinomycetes bacterium | reverse complement strand
GGCCGGCCCGGTGCAGGCGTTGGCGTTGCCCGAGTTGAGCACGACCACACGGGCGTCGGCCGACGCGGCAAGGCGGTCGCGCGACCAGACGACCGGTGCGGCCACGACCTGGTTGGTGGTGAACACCCCGGCCGCGACCGTGCCCGGGTCGCCGACCACAAGGGCCAGGTCGGGCGTGGCCGGCGGCTTGAGTCCGCAGTGGACCCCGGCCGCGCCGAAGCCGGCGGCGGCGGTGACCCCAAGGCGCCGGTCGACCCGGACCGAGCCGCTCACGGTACGGGCGGGACGAGGTCGAGGCCGGCCGTCTCCGGCAGGCCGAGGGCGAGGTTGGCGCACTGCACGGCCTGGCCGGCGGCGCCCTTGACGAGGTTGTCGATGGCGGCCGCGGCCACCACCCGCCCGGTCCGCCGGTCGGCCGCGGCCGCCACCTGCACCCGGTTGGTGGTGGCGACCGCCTGGGTGGCCGGCCAGCCCGTCGAGGGCTGGAGCAGGTCGACGAACGGCTCGGCCGCGTAGGCACTGCGGTAGCAGGCGGCCAGCTCCTGGTCGCCGGCCGAGGGAGCCAGGGTGGCGTAGCAGGTGGCGAGGATGCCCCGGGTGGCCGGCACCAGGTGAGGGGTGAAGGTCACGGTCACCTGGGTCCCGGCGGCAAGGGCCAGCTCCTGCTCGATCTCGGGGGTGTGCCGGTGGCTCCCCACCTTGTAGGGGGCGACGTTCTCGTTGGCCTGGACGAACAGGTTGCCGTCGACCAGCGAGCGGCCGGCGCCCGACAGCCCCGACTTGGCGTCGACCACGATCCCGTCGGTGGCGGCCAGCCCGGCGGCGACCAGCGGAGCCAGCGCGAGCAGGGCGGCGGTCGGGTAGCAGCCGGGCACGGCCACCCGGCTGGCCCCGCGCAGCTCGTCCCGGTGCAGCTCGGGCAGGCCGTAGGGCCAGCTGCCGAGCTGCTCCGGGAGCGGATGCTCGGCGCCGTACCAGACGGGATAGGCGCCCGGGTCGCGCAGCCGGAAGTCGGCCGACAGGTCGACGACCAGGCTGGCGGCGGCCAGCGCCCGGGGGGCGACCTCCGCCGCCCGGCCGTGCGGCAGGGCCAGGAACAGCACGTCGGCGCCCTTTTCCAGACCCTCATCGACCGAGCAGAAGACGAGCTCGCCGTAGGCGGCCCGGAGCCCCGGATAGCGGGAGACCAGCGGCTGGCCGGCCGCCTGGTCCCCGGCGGCCCAGGCGACCTCGAGCCCCGGATGGCGGGCCAGCAGTCGCAGCAGCTCGGCGCCGGCGTAGCCGGAGGCGCCGAGAACGCCGGCAGTACGGGAGGTCATCAGAATAGTTATGCATGATCAGGTGAGAATATGCAACACCCCGCAGAACCTCGCATCTGTGCTGCGAAGATGCCGCGGCGACGGCTGTCACCAGCTTGCAGGGGTCGCATGGATATGCAAGGCTCGACCCGGACAGATGCGTCGGAGACGCGGTCTGCGGCCGACCGCTGCGGCCGGATCACGGCCGTCTCCACTGAATTCCTCCACCCGCCATGAGGGCTCCGTCATGACCAAGTCACCGCCAGCCGTCCGGCACCCGGCCCCGAACGGCGCCGCTTCCGCTCGGGTCGGCACCCCGGCCCGCCGCGGCCCCTGGCCGCCGGACTCCTTCCGCTACCACGACGGCCGCCTGTGCGTGAGCGGACTGCCGCTGGACGAGGTGGTCGCCGCCACCGGCACGCCCACCTACGTCTACGACCTCGACGCCGTCGCCGCCGCCTATCGGCGGGTGGCGGCCGCCTTCGAGCCGCTCGGCGGCCGCGTCCTGTACGCGGTCAAGGCCAACGCCAACCTGGCCCTGCTCACCTCCCTGGCCGGACTCGGGGCCGGCTTCGACGTGGTCAGCGGTGGGGAGCTGCTCCGGGTGCTGCGGGCCGGCGGCGAGCCGGAGGCCGTCGTGTTCGCCGGCGTCGGCAAGACCGAGGAGGAGCTGGCCCTCGCCGTCCGGCACGGCGTCACCGTCCACGTGGAGTCGGCCGACGAGCTGGATGCCCTCCATACGGTGGCAACCCGGCTGGAGCGGCCGGCCCGGTTCGCCGTCCGGATCAACCCTGACGTCGAGGTCGACACCCACGCCAACATCCAGACCGGCCACGACGAGGCCAAGTTCGGCGTCCCGGTGGCGGTGGCCCACGAGCTGCTGGCCAGAGCCGCCCGCGCCGACCTGCCCGGACTGCGCCCGGTCGGGGTTCATGTCCACGTCGGCTCCCAGCTCCCCGACCCCGACGGTGTGGTCGCCGGCGCCCGGGTCGGCTTGGAGGTGCTCGAGGCCGGCAGGGCGGCCGGGCTGGAGCTCGACTGGCTGGACGTCGGCGGCGGGCTGCCGGTCGACTACGCCGGCGGGTCGGCGCCCGGTCCCGAGTCGTTCGCGGCCGCGCTGAAGCCGCTGCTGGCCGGCAAGAACGTGCGGCTCGGGGTCGAGCCGGGACGGGTCCTGGTGGCAAGGGCCGGCGCGCTGGTCACCCAGGTCCTGTACCGCAAGCACCGCACCGCCGGGCGCATGCTGGTGGTCGACACCGGCATGCATCACCTGCTCCGGCCGGCCCTGTACCAGGCGGTCCACCGGGTCCGGCCGCTCCGGGCGGCTCCACTCGCCGGCCCCACCGAGGTCGTCGGCCCGATCTGCGAGTCCACCGATGTGCTCGCGACCTCGGCCGACCTGCCCGACCTGGCCCCCGGCGACATGGTCGCCTTCCTGGACGCCGGCGCCTATGGCATGACCATGGCCAGCAACTACAACGGCCAGCCGCGCCCGGCCGAGATCGTGGTCGAGGGCGGGGTGGCCACGGTGGCCCGCCGCCGCGAAACCTGGGAGGAGCTGCTGGCCTGGGAGACCGGGACCGGCGCGACCGTCCCCACCGGCCAGGGATCGGTCGGCCCGCTCGGCTGGTAGCGCCTCCCGGGCCCAGGTCCCGGTCGTGCGGCTCCCACCGGTGGACTACCATGGCGTTTGGAACGGGTTTGGTGGTGGTTGCAGCGGCATGGCCGACGTCCTGCTCGACGATGTCTCCCGGGTGTACCCAGACGGCACATCGGCCGTCTCGCACCTGACCCTGCATGTCCGTCACAGCGAGCTCATGGTGGTCGTCGGCCCGAGCGGCTGCGGGAAGAGCACCGCCCTGCGGCTGATCGCCGGCCTGGAGCCGCTGAGCACCGGCACCATCAGCATCGGTGGCCGGGTGGTCAACAAGCTCCCGCCAGGCGAGCGCGACCTGGCCATGGTGTTCGAGGCCGGGGCGCTGTACCCGCACCTCACCGCCGCCCAGAACCTCCGGTTCGGGCTGGCCGTCCGCAACCTGCCCAAGGACGAGATCGAGCAGCGGGTCGGTGCCGAGTCCCGGGTGCTGCGGCTGGGGCGGTTCCTGGACCGGAAGCCGCGGACGCTCTCGGCCGGGCAGCGGCAGCGGGTCGCCATCGGCCGGGCCACCGTGCGGGTGCCGTCGGTGTTCCTGCTCGACGAGCCGCTCACCCACCTCGACGCCGGCGAGCGCATCCGGCTGCGCACCGAGCTCTCCCAGCTGCAGCAGGGCCTCGGGGTCACCGCCCTCTACGTCACCCACGACCAGTCGCAGGCCATGGCCATCGGCGACCGGGTCGCGGTGATGCGGGCCGGTCGGATCGAGCAGGTGGCCGAGCCGAGGGAGCTCTACCACCGGCCCGCCAACGTGTTCGTGGCCAGCTTCATGGGCGAGCCGGCCATGACCCTGCTCGCCGGACATCTCGAGGAGGACGCCGGCCGTACCTGGGTGGTCCTGGGCAGCCAGCGCCTGCCCTTGAATCGCACCCCCTCCGGACTGCTGCGGGGCCGGGTCGGGGGGCCGGTCACCGTTGGCATCCGGCCTGAGCACGTGACCGACGCCGGCACCGTCCCTGGCACGCCCGTGCTCTTCTCGACCGCGGCCCGGATCGAGCACCTCGGCTCCCAGCTGCTGGTCAGCTGCCCGCTCGCCACCACGGCGGTCACCGTGGCCGACACCCCCGGGGTGGAGAAGGAGCCCGCCGGCCAGGCGCAGCTGATCGCCCGCTTCCCCCGCGGCCACCCGGTCCGCCGGGGTGACCGGGTCGAGCTGGCCGTCGACGTCGACGAGCTTTCGTTCTTCGATCCTCGCACCGGCGAAGCCCTCTGGAACCCGGCGTAGGCACCGTCGCTCCTCGCCGCGACCTCAGGTGACCCGGTCGACCTGCATCAGCATCGGGGCGCGGGGGCGGAGGGTGACGGCGGCCTCGACCTCGGCGGGGCGGGCGGGGACGAGGGTGAGGCGGTAGCGCTGGGTGACCATCGCCACCACCAGGGGAAGCTGGAGCAGGGCGAAGCCTTCGCCGATGCAGCGGCGGGGGCCGCCCGAGAACGGGAAGAAGGCCATGCGGTGGCGCCGGCTGGACGGGTCGGGTGCGAACCGCTCCGGCTCGAAGCCCTCCGGGTTGTCCCAGAACCCGGGGTGGCGGTGGGTCACGTAGGGGCAGAGGGCGACGTTGGCGCCGGCTGGGATGCGGTAGCCGCCGACCTCGTCGTCGGCAAGGGCCCGCCGCAGCACCAGGTAGACCGGTGGGTACAGGCGCATCGCCTCCTGCACCACCATGGTCGTGTAGCGCAGCCGGGGCAGGTCGGAGACGGCCGGGGGCCGGCCGGCGAGGACCTCGTCGACCTCGGCCCGAAGCCGGCGTCAGCCCTCCGGGTGGGTCGACAGCAGATACCAGGTCCAGGTCAGCGCCGACGCGATGGTGGCGTGGCCGGCGATGAAGAAGCTGATCGTCTCGTCGCGGACCTGCTTGTCGGTCAGGCCGGTCCCGGTCTCCGGGTCGGTGACCTCGACCAGCATGCTGACCAGGTCCTCGCCGCCCGGCGAGCGCCGGCGCTCCGCGATCAGCGGGTACAGGATCGAGTCAAGCAGCTCCAGGCAGCGGCCGAAACGGCGGCTGGACGGCAGCGGCAGCCTGGAGGTGTCGACCACCGAGGTCAGCCGCGAGTTGGCGA
>DATHIG010000808.1:0-16610 GCA_035490035.1 Actinomycetes bacterium | reverse complement strand
GTCGATGTGGTCGATGGTCAGCTCGCCCACCTCCTCGCCGACCTTGCCGGTGTCGGCGTCCAGCAGGGCGGCGATATGGAAGCCGCGCTCGCCGAAGCCCCGGTAGTTGGCCAGGGCGTGGCCGAGGTTGCCGACCCCGATGATCGCCACCGCCCAGTCCTGCTCCAGGCCGAGCTCGCGGCGGACCTGGTAGATCAGGTACTCGACGTCGTAGCCGACGCCCCTGGTGCCGTAGGAGCCGAGGTAGGAGAGGTCCTTGCGGACCTTGGCCGAGTTCACCCCGGCCGCATCGGCCAGCTGGTCGGAGGAGACGCGATGGGTGCCGCGCTCCGACATGTCGACCAGGCAGCGGAGGTACACGGGCAGGCGGGCGACGGTTGCCTCCGGAATACGGTCTCGCACGGACTCCCACCCCCGTCTACTGGTTCACGTCGAGTCTAGGCTCTCGTGATCGTGTTCTCAATCAGCGCCAACCCTGCCCAAACGCGCCCGCAGCAGGTCAACCGGAACCTCGTACTCGGACAGCTCCACGCCGTCCACCGCCACCACCGGGACCCGCACCCCGTAGCGTCGGGCCAGCTCGGGGTCGCGGTCGATGTCCACGAGGTCGAGCTGGAACGGCGTGGCCGCCTGCTCCTCCTGGAGGACCCGCTCGGCCTCCTCGCACAGGTGGCAGCCGACCCTGGTGTAGAGCGTGACCCGGATCATGGGCCGGTGGGCACCGGCGGCCGCGCCGGTGCCGAGGCCCGCCTGAAGCCCAGGTACATCACGCTCGCCCCGAGGGCCAGGCCGAGGGCCAGCTTGTCGCTGGAGGCCAGGAAGGCGAACACCCCACCGCCGGCCGCCAGCAGCACCCCGAGCGCGATCAGGAGATTTCCCTCGAACCGGGGGCGCAGGTCGCGCCGGGAGCGCATGGCCAGGCCGCTGGACACCGCGCCGACGACGACGATCACGGTGCCGACGGTATTGCCGAGCACGGCGAGGGCCCGGACGGCCGACGGCAGGAACTCCTTGCCCTCGGGCAGCAGCCGGCCGGCCAGGTCAACCGGGTCGACTCTGGCCAGCACGACAAGGACCATGCTGAGCACGGTGAACACGGCCAGGCCGGCGGCGTAGGCACGGCTGGTGGCCCCGATCCGCCGGGGGACCTCCGTTGGGTTCCCCGGACCCCCCCGGCCGGCGAGCAGCTCGACGGTGCCCAGCGCCAGCCAGGGCACGTTCAGGACCGCCCCGAACAGGTAGTAGACCTTGAACCAGAGCGGCGTCCACCCGGCCGTCACCCCGACCAGCAGGGCCAGCGAGGCGACCGCGAACATGGTCAGGGCAACGCCCCAGGCGAGCTGGTGCGGGCGGTGCCGGCCGGCGTACTGGCGCAGCACCGCCACCGCGAACGCGGCCGAGGCGACCGCGGCGACGGCAGGGAGCAGCCAGTGCATGCCCGCAGTCTAATCCCGCCCGGACAACTGCACTTCTTGTAGCTTGGTAGCATCCGCCGCGCGCTTCAGCGGTACGCCCGGCTTGTCGTTCACGAGGAGCGATCTTGTCCAAGCTTCCTCCGGTGCCCTCGGTGCCTCCGGTGCTCGCAGCCACCGGACCGTTCTTCATGTTCTCGCTCGAGGAGACCTTCGAGCTGATCGCCGAGACCGGCTTCGACGGTGCCGAGCTGATGATCATGCAGGACAAGGTGAGCCAGGACCCGCACCGGCTGGGGGCGCTGGCCGCCCGCTACGGCGTGCCCGTGCCGGCCGTGCACGGGCCGTTCCTGGTCGCCACCTGGCTGGTGTTCGGGACCGACCCCAAGGGCAAGCTCGAGCGCTGCGTGCGCTTCGCCGAGACGGCCAAGGTCTCGACGGTGGTGGTCCACCCGCCGTACCGCTGGCAGACCGCGTACGCCGACTGGCTGGACGAGGCCATCCCCCGCATCCGCGAGGAGACCGGGGTGACGATCGCGGTCGAGAACATGTTCCCGATCAACGTGAACGGTCGCAGCCTCAGCTTCTTCAGCGGCACCGCCCCGTCCGAGCTGGGGCGCTGGCCGTCCCTGGTCCTGGACACCAGCCATCTGGCCGTGGCCGGCGGCGACCTGATGGCCGCCTGGGACGAGCTGGCCGACCGGGTGGTCCACCTGCACGTCTCCAACAACGACGGCCGCGGGCGCGACACTCACGGGCTGCTGGACCGGGGCGTCCTGCCCATCCCCGAGTTCCTCCAGGCGGTCGGGAGCGCCGGCTTCGGTGGCGCCGTCACCCTCGAGCTCGACGTGCGCACCTGGGCCGACGACCGCCCGGCCCTGCTCGAGGTGCTCCGGGAGAACCTCGAGATCGCCAGGGGCCATCTGGCCAGGGGCGCACAACGGGCGCATGCACGCGCGGCCCTGCGGAACGGGTAGCATCCGCCGCCCATGCGAACCGGGACCGCCATCGTCGTGGCCGCCCTGCTGGTGGTGATCGTGCTCGCGGCCGCGCTGCAGCTCCTGCTCAGCCGCTGAACCCAGAACCAGGGACCGTCTGGCCCTCAGCCGCGGGCGGCCACCGCGGTGTCAGGGTTGTCAGCGAACAGGCCGTCGACCCCGAGGCCGAAGAACAGGTCGTACTCGGCCGGGGCGTTGCCGGTGGCCCGGAGGTACACCGGGCTGTCCGGGTCGCCCTGGCGGAAATCGGCCGGCAGGAAGTTGTTCTCGTTGCGGAAGGTGTACGGGTGGACGAGCAGGCCGGCCTGGTGGGCGTCGGCGACCAGGCTGGTCGGCTCCAGGAGGTTCCCACCGGCGTCGCGGGGGACGATCTGGTTCTTGCTCGGGCCGATGCCGTCGGCGTAGGTGGCGATCTCGGCCAGGCCCTCGGGGGTGGACAGGTCGGCGTAGGTGCGCGGGTCGCCCGCGGCCACCAGGTCGTAGGGCGCGCCGACGTCGCTGAGCAGCTGCACCAGCGGCAGCCTGCTCCTGCGGCGCAGCTCCTTGAGGTTGCCGACCTCGAACGACTGGATGAAGACCTTGGCCTTGGGCCCCTGGTATCCGTTGGCGCCCAGGGCGGCCAGCAGCGGCTCCTCCAGCGACAGGCCGATCGAGTCGAAGTAGGTCGGGTGCTTGGTCTCCGGGTAGATCCCGACCCCGGCCCCCTTGGCCAGATCGATGACCTCCTGGAAGGTCGGCACCTGGAACAGGCCGTCGAAGGCGGTGTTGTCGGGCCGCAGGAGGGGGATGCGCTCCTTGGCCCGCAGGGTGCGCAGCTCGGCCAGGGTGAAGTCCTCGGTGAACCAGCCGGTGAGCGCGACGCCGTCGATCGTCTTGGTGGCTTTGCGGTCGGCGAACTCGGGGTGGTCGGCGACGTCGGTGGTGCCGGAGATCTCGTTCTCGTGCCTGGCCACCAGGACGTGGTCCCTGGTCGAGACCAGGTCGGGCTCGATGAAGTCGGCGCCCATCCCGATGGCCAGCCGGTAGGAGGCGAGGGTGTGCTCGGGCCGGTAACCGCTGGCCCCGCGGTGGCCGATGACCAGCGGCAGCCGGCGCTTGCCTCGGTCAACCCGCTCCGGCTCCGCCGACGCGCCGGCGACCTGGGCGAGGGCGAGGACGAGCAGGGCTGCGGCCATCAGCAGCGCCGTCGGGCGTCTGGTGATCGAGGGCATGGGCGGGCCTCCCAGGGGTCGGCGGCAGGGACGAACACGCTACCGGCCCGATCTTGCCGGTTTGGGAAGGCCAGGTGAAGAGTGGGCTTCATGTGAAGACGCCGCGGCGGGCGACCAGGTTGGCGTGGAGCGTCTGCTGGATGGTGTCGCGGACCCGGTCGGTCAGGTCGAACAGCACCATGGGATCGAGGACGGCCTCTGGCCCGAGATGGGCGGTCTCGATCCTGGGGCAGAACTCGATCAGCCATTTCGATGGCAGGGGGATCGCCCCCAGCGGGCCGAGCAGCGGGAAGGTCGGCGTCACCGGGAAGTAGGGGAGGCCGAGCAGGCGGGCCAGCCGGCGCAGGTTGGCCACCATCGGGTAGATCTCCTCGCTGCCCAGCACCGCCACCGGCACGATCGGTGCGCCGGTGCGCAGCGCGATCTCCACGAACCCGCCGCGGCCGAAGCGCTGGAGCCGGTACCGCTCGCGGTACGGCTTGCCGAGGCCCTTGTAGCCCTCCGGCCAGACCCCGACCAGCTCGCCGGCCTCCAGCAGCCGCCTGGCGTCCTCGGCGCAGGCCAGGGTGTTGCCCGACTTGCGGGCCAGGGGGGCCACCACCGGGAGGTTGAAGGCGAGGTCGGCGGCAAGCATGCGCAGCGACCGGTGGGCCGGGTGGTCGTCGAGCAGGGCAAGGGCGACCATCAGGGCGTCGAACGGCAGGGTGCCGGCGTGGTTGCCAACCACCAGGGCAGGGCCCTTGGACGGGACATGCTCCAGGCCGCGGGTCTCCACCCGCCACCACTGCCGGTACAGGGGGCGCAGCAGCGGGGCCAGCACGTGCTCGACCAGGTCGGGGTCGTGGCCGAAGTCGTCGACCTGGTACTCGCCGAGCAGCCGGCGACCGAGGAACTCCAGTGCCTCCTCGGCCCAGCCGAGCAGCGCCGCCCCCGGCTCGCCCCCGGCCCCGGGGTCGGGCCCGGCTCCTGGGGTGGTCCCGGGCTGGCGGTGGCGGGCGCAGCGGCCGCCCGGCCCAGCCGGGTTGCGGCAGCGCTCGCCCTTCCTGGTGAGCGACTGGCAACGCTCCCCCGCCCCGGTCACCGGCAACCGTCACCTCCCGTCGGGGCGTCCCCTCGGGAGAGCCAGCCGGCGGCCCGGCGCAGGCCGGCCAGCGCCTCCTGCTCGAGCCTCGCCACCCGCTCCTCGGTGACCAGCCTGCGCAGCCTGGTGGTGGCGAAGTCCTCGAAGGCGTCCAGCGACGTCCATGCCGGGGTGAAGCCGAGCTGCTTTCGGGCTGCCGTGGTGTCGGCCACCCGCCCGTACTGGAGGAACCGGACCTGCTCTGGGGAGAAGTCGACGGTACGCCCGACCAGCTCGGCAACGCGGTTGACCAGCGGCTCGGGAATCGGCAGGGGCGGCTTGCCGGCAATCCGGATGGCCTGGCTGAGCAGGACCACTCCGTCCCCGGCGACGTTGAAGGTGCCGCGGGCGGCCGGCCCGATGGCGGCCCGGAGCAGGACCTCGGCGGTGTCGTCCTCGTGCAGGAACTGCAGCCGGGGATCGAAGCCGAACACCGTCGGGCAGACGGGGAGCTCGAAGTAGCGGGTCAGGGGGTTGTCGACGGTCGGCCCGACCTGGTTGGCGAGCCGCAGGATGGTGACGGCGACATCGGGCCGGCGCCGGTCGAAGGAGCGGACGTAGTCTTCGACCTCGATGGCGTCCTTGCCAAAGCCGTGGCTGGGCGTCTCGTGGCCCATCGCCTCGGTCCATACGGCCGGGTCGCCGGCCGCGGCCCCGTACACCGCCGTGGTCGACTTGAGCACGAGGCGGCGAAGGTCGGGAGCATGGTAGGCGGCGGCGAGCAGCTGCATGGTGCCGAGCACGTTGCGCTCCTTCATGGTCGCCCGGCCCCCGGCGGCCCTCGGCTCGGCGGCCACCCCGAGGTGCACGCAGGTGTCGATCCCGGTCGACTCGACGGTCCTGACCAGCGCCGGGCTGCGCAGGTCGACCCGGAGCTGCTCGACCCCAGGTGGGAACGGCTCGTCCGGTCCGAGGTCGTCGACCGCCACCACCGCGTCCACCTCGGGGTCGGTGGCCAGCGCGGTGACCAGCCGGCGCCCGGTCGAGCGGACCGCCCCGGTCACCAGGATGCGACGGCCCATCAGTCCCGGTCCGGCGCGACGCGGGCGACCACCACCGGGTCGCCGGAGCGGGCATCGAGTCGCTCGGCGGCCCGGCCGCGGTTGACGGCCAGGGCCAGCGAGCCGAAGGAGTCCTCGTGCAGGACCAGGCTGCCGGCCGGCACCGACCCGAACGTCTCCGCGAACGGCAGCCGGTGGGTCTGGCCGCCGACGTGGACGTCCACCGGGTCACCGATCGCCACCCCGGCCCGCTCCAGGTCCGCCCGGAACAGGTCGAGGGCCAGGTTGCCGAAGTGGTCGACCAGCATGACGTTCCCGTGGACCTGGTCGCCGTCGACCCGCGCTGCGGCCGGCTCCAACCGGACCAGCCGGTCCGGGTCGACCTCCGGCCCCAGCTCGGCCGGGTCGACCCCGGCGGCGAGGTGGGCCGCCGCCGGCGCGAACACGTCGCGCCCGTGGAAGGTCCTCGACACCGGGCCCAGCCGGTAGGCCGGGTTCTGGAGCGCGTGCGTCCGGCCGGCCCCGCCGAGCGCCTCGGCCGCCCAGATCAGCAGCCCGTTGTCCGGCCCGACCAGCACCTGCCGGCCGGCCTCGACCGCCACCATCCCCCGCCCGGTCCCGACCTCCGGATCGACCACCGCCAGATGCACCGCCACCGGAAGGAACGGCACCGCCTGGGCCAGCAGCACCGCCCCGTGCCGCACGTCCTGGGCCGGCACAGCATGGCTCACATCGATCACCCGAACCCGCGGGGCGACCCTGGCCATCACCCCGTGGCACACCCCCACGAAGTGGTCCTCCAACCCGTAGTCCGAGGTGAAGGTGATCCAGTCGTACCCAGCCATGGCAGGCATTGTGGCACGCCCCTTGCGGTGCCAACGTCCGCGGCGATCCCCGGCGCCGTCAGGCGAGCGCCTCGACCGGCTCGACCTGGTGCGGGGTCGATCCGGCTATTCGGTGCCGAACAGGTGGCGCAGGTCGACCCGGGTGGTGGAGGTCCAGTCGGGGGTGATGCGGGTGGAGCCGAGGCGCAGGGCCCTGGCCCCTTCGGAGACGGCGGAGATCATGCGCAGACCGCCGTCCTCGGCCAGCTCGAGGTAGCCGATGCCGACGCAGGAGCCCTTGCCGTCCTCCATGCCGACCAGCAGACCGGCCAGGCCGGCCAGGTCGGCGTCGGGGGGCAGGGAGGGCAGGAACACCGTCGGCTTGACCCGCCAGCGGTGCAGGTTGCCGGAGAAGTAGGCGGCGAACCGGGCTCGGCGGGTCTCGGAGCGCTCGTCGGCGGTGGTCGGGCGCGCGTCCGGGTGGGCGGGGTAGGCCTCGACCCGGGCCGGGGTGAAGCGGCGGGCGATGCCGAGCAGCGGATCCAGCTCCTCCCCGCGCTCGAAGCCGATGACGTACTCGGGGCGGGTGACCTCCATCTTGTGGTACTTGAGGATCTGGCCGTAGACGCCGCTGATCAGGCTCGAGGTGTCGACCACCACCAGCTCGGCCCCGGCCCGGCGGGCGACGTCCATCAGCTTGGCCGTCCCGGCGACCAGGGGGAGCAGATGGAACTGGGCCGTGACCCAGCCGACGAAGTAGAGCCCGTCGGCCAGGGCGAGCTCGTCGTCCTCGAGATGCTTGGCCTCGAGCACGTGCTTGAGGCCGATGGTGGTCGGCGGCCCCACCGTTGTCCGGCCGACGTCGGTGTCCAGGTAGGCGGCCGGGATCCCGCGGTCGACGGCGCCGGCCAGCAGGGCTCTGGCGAAGGTGGTCTTGCCGGAGTCCATCGACCCGAGCAGCAGGACCGTGCCAGGGTCGTCGAGCACCTGCTCGATCAGGCGGTGGTAACGGTCGGTCACTGGGGCTCCCTCCGACCGCGCCCGGCCGGGTGTGCGCCGGCCGCGCTCACGGCAACCTGGCGACGAGGTAGTCGCCGAGCGGGTCGTAGGCCACCGGGGTCGGGCGCACGTTGTCGTCCATGCCCATGACCACCCCGGCGCGACCCTCGGCCTTGGCCATCGGCAGGGCGGGGTCGTTGATGTCGGCCACCGCGACCACGTCGATGCCGCGCTCGGCGGCCGCCCCCGCCCAGCCGTGGTCGCCGACCACCAGGTCGACCTCGCTGGCCTGCTCCAGCACCAGCTCCATCGGGTGGGCGTCATGGGTGTGGTACAGGTTGGCGCCCGACGCCAGCACGGCCACCCAGCCGATGTAGATGATGCGGCGCCGGTGCTCTTGGAAGCGGAAGGCGAGGCCGTCGCCGGGCCGCGACAGCTTGGCCCCGGACTGGCGCGTGGCCACGGCGAGCTGCTGGTAGAGCCCGAGCATGCCGGTCGGGTGGCCGGTGGCGAACAGCACGTGCTCGCCGGCCGCGGCCGCCCCGGCAAGGCGCTCGGCCGCCCGGTCGACCTCGTCCAGCAGCGGCCCCGGCTCGATCCAGGTGGGCCCGTCGCCGGGCTCGCCGGGGGTGTGGGCCCAGCCGAACTGGCGCGTGACCTCGGCCAGCACCTGGTCCTTGGTGTACCGGTGCATCCCCGACAGACCGAAGCAGTGGTCGGGGTCGCCGGCGGCGACCAGCCCGGCCTTGCGGAGCACGTCCCAGACGGGGGTCCGCACCGACCCGGCGATCCGGGCCGCCACCAGGTGACGGCCGAGCTCGTCGCGGGAGAGAAGGTCGGGCATGCTCGCGCTCCGGTCGTCGTGGGTCGGCCTCTTATGGTAGCGAACGCGAGCCTGGCCGGACTCAGACGGTCAGGCCATGGAGGGGGAAGAGGTTGCTCCTGGCCACCTCGATGGTGCGGCCGAGCTCAGCCTCGACCCGGGACCGGTGCTCGCTGCGCAGCGCGACCACCTCGTCGGCCATCTCCGGGTCAAGCAGGACGCCGAACCGCTCGGTCACCTCGTCCAGGTAGGGCTTGGGGAGCCGCTCCGGCAGCTCGGCCCCGACCATCTCGGCAAGGTAGGTGCACCAGGCCCGCGGCACCACCGCCGCCCACTGGTAGCCACCACCGCCGGTCGCCAGCCAGCGGCCACCGGTCACCGTATGGGCGAGATCGTGGAGCCTTCCGGCGAGCTGCCGGTAGGCGTTCACGGTCAGCCCCAGGTGGGCCAGCGGGTCGGTGTAGTGGGTGTCGCACCCGAGCTGGGTGACCAGCACCTCGGGCTGGAAGGCCCTGACCAGGGCCGGCACCACCGCGTCGAAGGCGGGCAGGTAGAGGTCGTCGGTGGTCGAGGGCGGCAGCGGCAGGTTGGCCACGGTGCCGCTGGCCGCGCCCACCCCGACCTCGTGGGCGAAGCCGGTGCCGGGGAACAGGTACCGCCCGGACTCGTGCAGCGACACGGTCAGCACCCTCGGCTCGTCCGCGAACACCGCCTCGACCCCGTCGCCGTGGTGGACGTCGACGTCCAGGTAGGCGATCCGCTCAACCCCCTGGTCGAGCAGCCAGGCGATGGCCACCGCCGGGTCGTTGTAGACGCAGAAGCCGCTGGCCCGGCTCGGCATGGCGTGGTGGAGCCCGCCGGCGGGCGAGAAGGCGTGCAGGGCCTGCCCGGAGCGGATCGCCTCGGCGGCCGCCACGGTCGCCCCGCAGACCCGCCTGGCGGCCTCGTGCATGCCCGCGAACGGCGGGTTGTCGCCGGGCCCGAAGCCGTAGCTCGGCGCCGGGGCGCCCCCCTCGGCCGCCTTGACCGCCGCCAGGTAGTCGAGCTCGTGGACCCGGGCCAGGTCGGTCCCCGAGACGGCCGCCGGCTCGACCAGCCGTGCCTGCTCCAGCAGCCCGCAGGCGCCGGCCAGGGCCATGGTCAGCTGCACCCTCGCCGGCCGCAGCGGATGCTCGGGCCCGAAGTCGTAGGCGGCCAGCTGCTCGTCCCAGACGACCGCCACCGGTCCCGCCATCCAGTCGACCTTTCCGCCATGCCTCGCTGACCCGGCCAGGATAGAGGCGCCTGGCGATCGCTGGACAGCCGGATCAGGGGCTCCATAGACTTCTGGATCCGGAGGTGGCCTCATGCACCTGCCGGTTGGCCCCAGGCGAGCCGGGGCGCCAGACCGTGCCCGCCTCGACCATTTCCGCCTGCGACGGTCGCTCGAGGACGAGGACCTGGCGGCCTACGCCGCCGCCCGCCTGGCGGCCCTCGACGAGTTCGCGCGCGCGCTGGCGGCGGCGCCGCCCGGGCCGGGGTGGCGGCCGCTCGGCCCGTTCGCGATCCCGCACGGCCGCACGGCCGGGTCTGGGCCAGGCAGCTACCCCAGGCTTGCCGGGCGGGTGGCGGCGGTGGCGATCGACCCGGATGATCCCGGGCACCTGCTGGCGGGCGCCGGCGCCGGCGGTATCTGGGAGAGCCGCGACGGCGGCCGTCGCTGGCGCCCGCGCGCCGACGACCAGCCGTCGCTGGCCATCGGCGCCGTCGCGTTCGCCCCGGGAAGCCCGGCGGTGGCCTATGCCGGCACCGGCCAGGGCGAGGCGCTGGCCGCGCTCGGCGTCGGGCTGCTGCGCTCGGAGGACGGCGGGGCGACCTGGCGGCTGCTGGTCGCACCCGAGCTGCTCGGCGCCGGCTTCCACGACCTGCTGGTCGACCCGGGTGACGCCGGCCGGCTGCTGGCCGCCACCACCGCCGGGCTGTGGGCGTCACGCGACGGCGGCATCGGCTGGGAGCGGCGGCTGGCCGGCCGCGCATGGGCCGTCTCGACCGGAGCCGGCGGCGAGCTGCTGGCCGGCGGAGAGCACGGGGTGCACCGGTCGGGGGACGGCGGGGCGTCCTGGCGGCCGGTGGCCCTGGCATCGGCACCCGCCGGCTTCGACCGGGTGGCGGTCGCGCATGGGGCCGGCGGCCAGGTGGCCTACGTGTTCGCCGCCGGCGACGGCGTCGGGCACCTGTGGCGGCGCGACCATGCCAACGGCCCGTTCGACCCGGTCAAGCCGCCGGCCGACCTCCAGAGCCAGCAGGCCTGGCACAACTGGGCCTGCGCGGCCGACCCGGGCGATCCCAACGTGGTCTGGCTGGGCGGGTTCGGCCTGCACCGAGGGGCCCGTGGGGCGGGCGGCCGCTGGTCGTGGGTCGACCTGGCGGCGCGGCCGGCCGGCGACAGCGTCCCGCCGGCCCAGCACGCCGTGGTGTTCGCCCCCGGCGACCCGGGGACGCTCTATGTCGCCAGTGACGGCGGCCTGTTCCGGTCGCCCGACGGCGGGCGTTCCTGGCGGTCCCTGGGCACCGGCCTGGCCGTCGCCGAGGTCGACCAGCTGGCCGACCCCGGCGACCACCGCTGGCTGCTCGCCGGAGCCGGCGCGCTCGGCACCCTCCGCTACGAGGGCACCGAGGTCTGGTCCCAGGTCGGCACCGGCGACCAGCCGCCGCAGGTCGGCACGCAGGTCGTCCCGCCGCGGGCGGGGGAGACCGTCACCGCGGTCGCCGCCGACCCCCAGCACCCGGAGGTCGTGTGGGCAGCCTGGTCGGGCCCGCGGGGCTGGCGGGTGTGGCGGTCGGGCGATGGCGGGGTGAGCTGGGACGACCGGAGCGGCCAGCTGCCAGCGGTCCCGGTGAGCGCCCTCGCCCTCGACCCGGACCGGCCAGGCACGGTGTTCGCGGCCACCGACGCCGGCGTGTGGCGCTGCGTCGACGACGGGGCCGGCTGGCACCCGTTGGGGAACGGGCTGCCCAACGCCCCGGCCCTCGCCCTGGCGCTGCATCGGCCCGGACGCCTGCTGCGGGTCGGCCTGCTCGGCCGCGGCGTCTGGGAGGTCGCCCTCGACGACCCCCCAGGCGCGGCGGCGGGCACCCCCGCCCTCCGCGCCAGCCGCCCCCGTCCCGAGGATGGGACCGGAGGCTGGTGGTGGGAGTGCCCGGACATCAAGGTGGAGGCCTGGCCGGCGCCGGCGGCCGGGCCGGTGGAGCCGGTGGAGTTCCAGGACGATCGCGGGCCGGGGGCGGCCGGCCTGCTCGAGCTGGGCGGTCGGGTCCGGCCCGGTCAACCGGCCCGGGTGCACGTGCAGGTCCACCTGCGCGGCGGGCTGCCGCTCCGGGGCGTCCGGGTCCGGGTCCTGGCCGTCCCGGCCTGCCTGCGGCCACCCAACCTCCCCGGCGGGAGGTGGGTGATGGGAGGCGACCCGCCAGCGGGGTCGCCCTGGCGCTCGGTCGGGCCTCCAGGCGTGGTCGGCGAGCTGGAGCCGGGCCGGGCCGGCGTGGCCAGCTTCGACTGGGACGTGCCCCCCGACATGACCCGAGGCGTCTGCCTGCTGGCCGTCGCCGCCGCCGACGGGGCCGAGACGGCGCCGGCGGGCGACCTGGCCGGCCTGGTGGCCGGCGACGGGCCGTTGGGGCTCAAGAACCTGACCGTGCTCGGCCCGGGCGCTGAGAGTGGCCCGCCGGGCAGGGGGGCGGGGCCGCCACCCCGAACCCGCACGGGAGCGCCCCGGACGGTCCGTCTCGAGCTGTGGGCGGCGGCCGGCGAAGGGCCGCTGGCGCTGGCCGCCGAGGGGTGGGTCCACGAGCTGACCGCCGGGCTGGTGCTGGGGAGGCGGCTGACCGGACCGGCCCTGGCGGCGGGACTGGTGCCGGGGCGGCTGGCCGAGCCCTGGCGGCCAGAGCTGGTGGCGCTGGTCCAGGAGGACCTCAGCCTCGCCGAACGGCTCGACCTGGCGGCCGCCTTCCCGCCGCCGGCCGGCCACCGGGACGCCGGCGTGCGAGTGTGGCTCCAGGGGATCGAGCTGCCGCCCGACCAGGCCGAGCCGCTGGTGCTGCTGTTGCGCGAACCGCCGCCCACCGGTGGCGGCGCGCTGCTGCTCCTGGACGCCGGCGGTCGCGTGATCGGCGGGCACACCCTGCAGGCGCCGCTCTGACCGGGTGCCGTCAGCCGGGCTGGCCGCGGTCCTGCATCTCCCAGGCGTGGTCGAGGACGTGCCAGGCGATGCGGCGGGCGGCGTAACGGGGCGGCCAGCCCTTGGGGGCGAGCGGCGAGCCGTCGGAGGAGCCGCTGAGGGCCTCGACGATGTCGTCGCGCAGGGAGTTGATGGCCTTGGTGTCGCCGAGCTCCGGTTGGGGGTGCTTGAGGCCGAGCTGGCGGGCGTAGGCGGCCTCGGCACCGAGGACATGGCCGAGCATCTTGTCCCGGTCGCGGCCGCCGCCGCGCGGGCCCTTGCGCAGCTCGGCCGGCGAGGCCTTGGCGACCCGGTCCAGGACCGCCCAGGCCGCCCGGACCAGCTGGACCTGGCGGGCCGCCTGGCGGGCGGTGAGGGGCTCGGCGTCGGCCTTGGCGACCTCGTAGGGTATCCCGAAGTCGGTCGCCCCCGACCCCTTGATCCGCTCGACGACCTCCAGGTCCTCCCCCGCCTTGGCCGGGAACGCGACCTTGGCCTTCCTGGCGACCTCGGCGTACCGGGTCGCGTAGCCGGCCAGCGCCTCCAGCGCCAGCTCCTCGGTCTTGCCGGAACGGCACCAGCCAGGGAAGTCGATCGAGCAGGCGAACACCTTCTTGGCGCCCAGCTCGAGGTAGACCGCGATCGGCTTGACCATGAGCACCATGATGGCATACCGACCCGACCCCCGAGCACGGTGGCGGCGGGTATGAGATGGTGGCCGGGTCGTGCCGTCCGACCCCGGTGGAGGTCCTCGCGCTCGTGTTGGTCGCGCAGGTCGAAGGCCTGAGCAAGCGGTTCGGGAGCGTCCAGGCCCTCGACCGGGTCGACGTCGTGGTCGAGCCCGGCTGCACCGGGCTGGTCGGCTCCAACGGGGCCGGCAAGTCGACGCTGATCAAGCTGCTGCTCGGGCTGCTCACGCCCGACCAGGGCCGGGCCAGCGTGCTCGGCCACGACGTCGCCGTCGACCCGCTGGCCGTCCGGGCCCGGGTCGGCTACCTGCCCGAGGGCGCCTGCCTGCCAGGGGACGTGACCGCCGCCGACTTCGTCGCCTTCATGGCCCAGCTCGGCGGCCTGCCCCCTCGCCCGGCCCGCGAACGGGCGGCCGAGGTCTGCTACCAGGTCGGCCTCGAGGAGGAACGCTACCGGGCCGTCGGCGGCTTCTCCACCGGGATGCAGCAGCGGGTCAAGCTGGCTGTGGCGCTGGTCCACGACCCCAGCTTCCTGCTGCTGGACGAGCCGACCGACGGCATGGACCCGCAGGGCCGCGAGGACATGCTCGATCTGATCGCCCGTGTCCGCGGCGAGCTCGGGATCGACGTGCTGGTCTCCACCCACCTGCTCGGCGACGTCGAGCGGGTCTGCGACCGGGTGGTGATGGTCCACGGCGGCCACGTCCTCGCCCAGGGCCCGATCGCCGAGGTGGCCGGCACCACCGAGCCGGGCTTCGGCATCCGGCTGGGCGACAACGGCCCCGAGGTGCTGGCCGCCCTGCAGCTGGCCGGGCTGGAGGTCCGGCCGGCGGGTGACGAGCTGCTGGTGCAGGGATCCTCCGACCTGGTCCGCGACGTGGCCGCCGGGCGAGGCTGGGCGCTGCGCCGGCTGGTCCCAAGGGCGCCCAGCCTGGAGGAGACGTTCCTCCGGCTGCAGGCGGCCCAGGGCGGCCCGCCGGTCCAGGCGGACCAGCCGCCGCCCACCCCGGAGGCTGCCTGGGGGGTGCGACGGTGACCGTCATCAGCCCGGCTGGGACCATCTACGACCGCGGCTACCGGCACTACGAGGGCCCGAGGGAGGGGCGGGGACGGCGGGTCCGGGCGATCGCGGTCGCCGGCGTGCGCCGGGTGCTCGGGCTCAAGCGCAACTGGAAGACCAAGGTGGTGCCGTTCGGGCTGCTGGTGCTGGCCTTCGGCCCGGTGTTCGCGTTCATCGGCGCCCGCGTGCTGGTCGGCGAGGCGGTCGGGGACTTCCTCGGCTACGGCCGCTACCTGCGCATCGTCGCCGGCCTGCTGCTGCTGTTCGCGGCCACCGCCGGCCCGGAGCTGCTCTGCCCCGACCGCCGGCAGAACGTCCTCGCCCTGATCTTCACCCGGCCGGTGACCCGGTCCGACTACCTGCTGGCCAAGCTGGCCGCGCTGCTCGCGGTGGTCGGGCTGATCGCGGTCGTCCCCCTGGTGGTGCTCTTCCTCGGCAACACCCTGACCGCCGACAGCGCCGCCACCTACCTGGGCGACAACCTCGACGACCTGGGCCGCATCCTGGTCGCCGGGTCGGTGCTGACCGTCTTCTACTCGGTCATCGCCCTGGCCGCGGCCAGCCTGACCGACCGGCGGGCGGTGGCCACGGCTGGACTGCTCGGGGTGTTCCTCGGCAGCTCGGCACTGGCCAACATCCTGTTCTTCACCGCCCGCTTCGAGGGCCGGCGCTGGCTCACCTTCGTCTCCCTCGGGGGCCTGCCCGGGCGGTTCGTCGACTGGCTGTTCGGGGACGGCTTCGACCCGGGCACCCTGGCCGACCAGGCCGGCTTCACCGGCCCCGGCTACCTGGTCGCGATGGCGGTGGTGGCCGCGGTCGCCGGCGCGATCCTCACCTGGCGCGTGCTGCGCCTGCGCCCATGACCGAGCACCCGGCCCCGGTGGTCGAGCTGCGCCGGTTCTCCAAGTGGTACGGGGACGTGGTCGCGGTGGCCGACCTGTCCTTCGAGCTGCGGCCGGGGGTGACCGGGTTGCTCGGGCCCAACGGGGCCGGCAAGACGACCACCCTGAAGGCGATCTGCGGCCTGCTCCATCCCTCGCAGGGCGAGGTGCTGCTGTTCGGGCGACCGATCCAGCGCGACCCGATGCTGTACCGGGCGATCGGCGTCGTCCCCGACGGCGACCGCCTGTACCCGCGGCTGACCGTCCGTTCCTACGTCCGGCTCCACGCCGAGCTGCAGGGGCTGGCCGACGCGGGCGCGGCCGCCGAGCGGGCCATCGCCGAGGTCGACATGGCGCCGCTGGCCGAGCGGCGCCTCAAGGGGCTCTCCAAGGGCGAGCGCCAGCGGACCAAGGTGGCGGGGGCGATCGTCCACCAGCCGGCCCTGCTCGTCCTTGACGAGCCGATGGCCGGCATGGACCCGGGGCAGCGGGCCCGCTTCATCGAGCTGGTCGGGATGATCGCCTCGGCCGGGGTCACCGTCCTGGTCTCCAGCCACATCCTGGCCGAGGTGGAGCGGCTCGCCTCCCAGATCCTGGTCATGGTCTCGGGACGGCTGGCCGCCTCCGGGGACTACCACGCCATCCGCGACCTCATGGCCGACCAGCCGCGCACGGTGATGGTCAAGGCCGACGACGCCCGCCGGCTCGCGGCCGGGCTGATCGCCCTGCCGACCACGGTCGCCGTCGAGGTCGACGGCGACGGGCTGCGCGCCCGCACCCGCTCGGTCGACAGCTTCGCCACCGCCCTGCCCAGGCTGGCCCGCGACCAGGGAGCGACGCTCCGCGAGGTCCGCACCACCGACGAGTCGCTCGAGCAGGTCTTCCGGTATCTGGTGGGGCGGCGATGAGGAAGCCAGTCAGGCTGCTGCGGTTCAGCCTTGGCCAGCTGCTGGCCGGGCGGCGGCTGCTGGTCATCCTGCTGCTGGTGGCGCTGGCGCTGGTCCTGCCGGCCGTGTTCGCGGCCGGGGCCGACGTCGACCCGGCCACCTTCACCCTCGACCTGTTCCGCCAGCTCGTCCTGCCCGTGCTGCTCCCGGTGGTCGGCCTCACCTTCGCGACCTCCAGCCTGGGGGCGGAGCTGCGCGACGGCACCATCACCAATCTCCTGCTCAAGCCGATCCCCCGCCCGGCCGTGCTCGGGGCCAAGTACCTGGCCGCCGTGCTGGCGACGCTGCTGGTGCTGCTCCCCGCCCAGGCGGTCGGGCACCTGGTCGCCGTCGGCGGGCTCGGCTCGACCGACCTGCTCGCCGGGATGCTCCTGGCCACCGTGGTCGGGACGCTGGCCTACTGCGCCCTCGGGGTGCTGCTGTCGCTGCTCATGGCCAGGGCGCTGTTGGTC